>JAVHWG010000516.1:0-3867 GCA_032159965.1 Mycobacterium sp. | reverse complement strand
ACCGTCATGGTGGGCGTCCCACACATTGTGAAGGATGTCGGCCTTCGTCACCACGGTATCTTTATTGCGCATCATGTACTCGAGCACACCGTATTCGCGCGGAGTCAACTCGATTCGAATCGGACCGCGCTGCACAAGATGGCGATTGGGATCGAGTGACAGACTGCCTGCAATGAGCACGATGGGTCGTTCCGGCGCGCCGCGCCGAACCAGTGCCCGCAGACGAGCTACCAACACCCTGAACGAAAACGGCTTCGTCAGATAGTCGTCCGCGCCGAGGTCGAATGCGTCGGTTTCGTCGTACTCGCCATCTTTCGCCGTCAACATGAGCACCGGCGTCCACACTTGCTCCCCGCGCATGCGGCGCAGCACCTCGTATCCGTTGAGACCCGGAAGCATGATATCGAGCACCACGACGTCGAACTTGTCTTCGGTTGCCAGATGCAGACCCTCAATGCCCGTTTCGGCAGTCACCACCACACAACCCTCAGCCTTCAGGCCGATGGACAGCGTTCCGGACAACCGCGGTTCGTCTTCCACCAGGAGGACCCTCATGCCGGCACGCTACCCGCCGGCGGTTGCACCGGCCTCGAATGCACACGAAGGGCCATGTATCTCCGTCCGCTGAGAGATGGCTGAACCGACACGAGCGAATGGGCGAGCGACTGCCGCTCGCCCAGGTTCACTGGTCCGTCAGTGCCCTGGCCCGTCGGCAACGTCTCCCGGTTCGGGTACGTCGGGGCATTGATCTGGAGTGTCACCGGCTTCGGAAATGTCCTGACCGGGCGGATCGATGGTGTCGCCGTTTTCGGGAAGGTCCGGACAGTCCCCTTTTCCATTGTCGGGGGCCCCTGGTCGACCCGGCGATGGCCCCTCGGGACTCGTTGGTGACGCGGGTGGCGGGCCCGGTGTGGGTGCCGCTATGGCTGCGCCACCACCCGCGCACACCAGCACAGTCGCGACTGCCGACGCGGCGGCAACCTTCCAAGTGTTGTTCACTGCGTCTCCTCATCGTGCGTCACGATTCGTTTCGATCCCCCCACCGCTAGGTTGCGGGACCGCCGCTGTGAGCACGCTGAGGAGAAGGGATTCGCGAGGGGCTACTGCGCCAGCAGATTGACTGCTCTGCGGAATAGTGTCGGCAGCGCCACAGCAGCAGGAACGATCCCCGAGCGCAGCGTCGCGCATGAACTCGCGTGCAGCAGACCCGCAGTCATGAGTCGATACCGCCGGGTGAGCCTGCGCCACTGGCGGTCATAGTCCTCTGGCCGATCCGCCAGCACACATTGCACCAGCAGATCAGCAGCACCGAACGCCAGTCCCAGGCCCTCGCCGGTGAGCGCGTCAACGTATCCCGCGGCATCCCCGACCAGCAGAACCCGCCCGGCCGCCCTACCCGAAACCTGCTGTCGCAGCGGACCCGCCGCCCGGTCCCGGTCGTGAGCACCGTTACTCAGCCGGTCCCGCAAAGCGGGGAACTCGTCGAGGTGGCAGTCGAACCCCCCTCGCCGGGACGTCAGCAGGACCACGCCGACACAATCGTCGGCCACCGGCGTCACATACGCTTCGGCCTCCTTGGCCCAATGCACCTCGACGTGATCAGACCACGGCGCAATCTGGACGTGCCTGCGGATGCCCCACCGGCGTGGACCCGGGCTGGGCCGCTCGAGACCGAGTGACCGACGGATCGGCGAGTGCAACCCGTCGGCGGCAGCGAGGTACCGGGCGCGCAGATGACCTGCGCGAACCGATGTCTCGTCCTGGGTCACTTCGCCGGCCTCGTGTTGCAGAATCTGCACGCCCGCATCCGTCGCGGCGTCGAGGAGTGCGCCGTGCAGAGCCGTCCGTCGCACCCCGCGCCCCGCACCACGGCTGAACGGTGCGCTGACGCAACGGGAACCGACGATGTAACTGATGCCACGGAACGGCTTGCCCTCTGCATGCACACCGAGCTCTTCCAGATGGCGCAGTGTGTGCGGCATAAGGCCTTCACCGCACGCCTTATCGATCGGTCCGCTACGGCGTTCGACGACGGCGACCTCGAGCCCTGACCGCGCACCGTGCAAAGCGGTGGCCAGTCCGGCCGGTCCGCCTCCGACCACCAGCAGGTCCATCATTTGAGGCTCACGAGCGCCGCGTTCTCGACATTGATCCGCGCGGTCAACAGGGCCGCATTGAGAACGGTGAAGACTGCAGCGGTGATCCACGCGGTGTGGACCAACGGCAGAGCGACGCCTTCGGCGATCACCGCGACGTAATTCGGGTGAGGCACGAAGCGGTACGGACCACCGGTCACCCGGGCCGAGTCCGGGATGACGATCACACGGGTGTTCCACTGGCGGTCCAAAGTGGTGATGCACCACCAGCGCAACCCCTGCGCGGCGACGACGATTGCGAGCATCGGCCAACCCAGCGCCGCAATGAACTGGCGGTGCAACATGATCGGCTCGATCAGACATCCCGCCAGCAGCGCGGTGTGCAGGATGACCATCGCAGGGTAGTGCCGGGCACCGAACTCGACACCGCCCTGCGTTCGGCTCCACGCGCGGTTGCGATTGGCCAACACGAGCTCGGCCAGTCGCTCTGTGGCAACCGCGCCGATCAGCAATACGTACCAAGTCATCTCAGTGCCAGCGCAGCATGACGAGTTCCGAGCAGAAGCCTGGGCCCATCGCCATCATGACGCCCGGGCTGCCGCTTGGCGGCCGCTTCGCAATGGTGTCACGCAACACGTGCAGCACCGACGCCGACGAGAGGTTCCCGACTTCACTCAGCGAGCGCCACGTCAGTTCGAGTGCGTCCTCGGACAATTCGAGTGTCTTGACGATCGACTCGATGATCTTCGGGCCACCGGGGTGGCACACCCAGGCACCGATGTCGGTGGTATCCAAACCATGTGGCGCCAAGAACTCGCTCACGTCGTCGCCCAGATAATGTTCGATCACCGCGGGCAGGTCCGCCGCCAGAACCAGACCGAACCCCGACGCACTCATGTCCCAGCCCATCGTCCGCAGCGAATCGGGGTAGAGATGGCTGCGGGTACGGAGGACGTCCGGTCCGCAGGCGTTGATCTCCTTCGCACGACGCTCGCCGACCGCCACCACCGCCGCGGCACCGTCTCCGAACAGCGCAGTGCCGACAAGCGAAGCCATCGACGGAGTCGTTGCCGGGTAGGTGAGCGAGCACAACTCCACCGCCACCAGCACCGCGACATCATCAGGTGCACCGCGCAGGTAATCGTTGAGTCGGGCGACGCCGGCCGCGCCCGCCACGCAGCCCAGACCGAACAGAGGCACACGCCGCACGTCCGGCCGCAGCCCCATGCGTGCTGCGATTCGCGCGTCGATCGACGGCACGGCTATGCCGGTGACGGTCGTCGACATGATCACGTCGATGTCGGTTGGGCGCAGCCCGGCCTCGTCGAGAGCACCTGCCAGCGCTTTGCACCCGAGATCGACTGCATTCTCGATGAATACGTCGTTGGCCTGCCCGAAGTCGGTGAGCGTGCGGTACTGCTCCAGCGGTAGCACCAGATGCCGGTTGTTGACCCTGGAACTGGCGTGGAGCTTGTGCAGTGCCTCCCCGAGGCCCTCGAAACCGGGGAAATCAGCAATGGCCTCGGTGATCTCGCTCTGTGCGTAGCGGCGTTCCGGCAGGGCGCCCTGCACGCCTGCTATCACACTCCCGGCGATGTGGCCGTCAAAGTTGCTGCGGTTCAAGGAATTCATTTCAGCTCTACCTTTCTTGCAGTACGTGCCGTGCTGGCGCCGTTGCCGTTTCTGAAATTCGGTGACGCCCCCGCGCCGGTTGCGTCTCGGAAACCGCGTGACCCTCGCTGATGCCGAAACGTTCGTGAAGCCGCACCAG
>JAVHWG010000515.1:0-2642 GCA_032159965.1 Mycobacterium sp. | reverse complement strand
CTTTGGGCGCCGCAGCGGCGGCAGCTTTAGCCATCCGCGGGCAGCAGTATCTGCCTGTCGCACACGCCGTATGTCTGGGCGGAGCGTTCATGGTCGCCGATCCCATCTTCGGGGAGCCGTTGCGTGCCGAAGCGCCGGACGGTGATCGCCGTCCGCCCTTCACCCTGCTGCACGGCAAGCGGGACGACGTGGTTCCGGTCGCTGCGAGCCGGGGCTTTGCGTATGCCCTCGAAAGTGTCGGCTGGCCGGTGACTTTGGAGGAACTGAACACCGATCACGCCGCGATCGCCGGCGCCGTCTACGACCCGGGGGCCGACAAGTATCTCCCCGCTGAGGACGAAGAGTCGCTGGCCGTCGCAACCGAGGTCGCGGCTCGGATCGCGGCAGCGATCGCGCCGAAATCCGCCACGGGATAACGTCTCGGCTCTAGTAAGCGTCGTGCCAGCGCCACCATTGGTAAGGCGGCTCTTGCGGACAGCCGGTCGGCGAGTCCTCCCAGTCCTCTTGGCGCCCAAGCGCGGTCATGTCGAGGTAGGCCCACGTGTTGCCCATCACCTCGTCGCCGCGGCCATCGATGAAGTAGGAGCGGAACACTTCGTCGCCGTCGCGGATGAAGGCGTTGGTGCCGTGCCACTCGCCGACGCCGAAGTCCACGTCGAATCCGTCGGTGATCGTGTACCACGGGATCTGCCAACCCATCCGGGCCTTGAGCCGTGCGATGTCGGCTTGGGACCCACGGGAGGCGAACGCCAGTGTGGCGTCACGAGCGTTCAGGTGAGCAAGGTTACCGACGTGGTCGGCAACCATCGAACACCCTACGCACGCATGGTCGGGCCAGCCGTGAACGTCTTGATCAAAGAACGCCCGATAGACGATCAGTTGACGCCGACCCTGGAAGAGATCGATCAGGCTCACCTTTCCGGCCGGGCCGTCGAACTGGTAGGTCTTCTCGACAGCCAGCCAGGGCATCCGCCGCCGCTGCGCCGCCAGCGCGTCGCGGGCGCGCGTGAGTTCCTTCTCCTTGACCAAGAGTTTCTGGCGGGCGGCCTCCCACTCGTCGGCCGACACCACAGGAGGCTTATTCATCCGATTGCTCCAATCCCGTCTTGAGTTGCGACAACTTGACTGGCCAACCCTGCGAAATCAGCCCGCGCACGGTGCTTTCGGGCGGGAAGTCGTCGTGGATGACCGTCAACTTGACTTGATCGCCCTGCGGTTCCAGATCGAAGGAAACCTTGGAGCGTCGTTCGGCCGCACAGGAGGCGACGAGGGTCTCGTCGAGTTGTTCTACAGCCGTTGCGAGTTCGGAGACGAACGTGTGGAACGTGAACGCCAGCCGGCGGTAGGGGTCCGACTCGAGGATCACCTGATCCGGGCTCTCGATTCGCAATCCGTGGTCTTCCCAGGCGTACGTCGAACCTTTCTTCCAGTCAGAGACCATCGCATGTCCCATGTACCGGTGGGAGAACGCCGGTTCCGTTATCGCCTGCCACAGCCGCTCCGGCGTCGTCTTGATGTAGGTCGTATAGACGAATGATGTGCTGGCACTCATTGATTCGGTCTCCAATACTGTTTTCAGGTCCGCGAGCGATTGCACCCGCGCACGGTCGTACTGATGGATCCACCGGTCGGAGATGGCGTTGATCGGCTCGGCGTTGAGGTAATGCAACTTCTCCCTGCCCCGCCACACGGTGGTGACGAGGTTGGCTGCCTCGAGGACGGCGAGGTGCTTGCTCACCGACTGCCGCGTCATCGACAGCCCTGCGCAGAGTTCCCGCAGCGTCTGACCGTTGCGTGCGTTGAGACCATCGAGCAGCAAGCGCCGACTGGGATCCGCCAGCGCCCTGAACACCTCGTCCACTCAGCCGTCCCCTTTATGCAGCCAACCGGTTGCCTAACGACTGTAGGCAGCTTAGAGGTTGCATGTCAATGGCCGAGAGGTCCGCGCCGCGACGGATGGCAGGCTCAGACCATGGACCTGGCTCGGCTGGACCCCGAGATGCCTTATCTGGCGGATGTCACACCGTCGATGCTCGCGGCGATGGGCGTCGTGGGCGTTGACCGACGAATTCCGCTGCCCGGCAATGTGACTGGGGCATGTGTGCTGTTGATCGACGGGCTGGGGGCCGAGTTGCTCGACGCGCACGCCGCAGATGCTCCCGTCATGGCGGCGCTGCGGAACCAGACGTTGCAGGTCGGTTTCCCGTCTACGACAGTCGCGGGACTGGCGGCCGTCGGCACCGGCTGCCGCTCCGGCGTGCACGGCTTCGTCGGGCTGTCCTTCCGGCTGCCCGGCGCGGGGTTACCCGGTGCGGGTCTGATTAATGCCCTGCGTTGGCGCCCGCACCCCTGGGGTGACGACCTACGCGTCGACGTCCGGCCTGAGGACGTGCAGCCGCTGCCGACGACGTTTGAGCGCGCCGCGGCAGCTGGGGTCTCGGTGAGTGTCGTCTCCGGTGCCGAATTCGCCGGCTCCGGCCTGTCTCGGGCGGTGCTGCGTGGCGGCGACTACATCGGCGTGCTCGCCCTGGGTGACCTGGCCGCACGGGTCGGGGAAGCGGTGGCCGATGGCGGTTTCTGCTACGGCTACCACAGCGAACTCGATCTGGTCGGGCATCTCTACGGTCCCGGTTCGATGGCCT
>JAVHWG010000514.1:0-2599 GCA_032159965.1 Mycobacterium sp. | reverse complement strand
GTCGACGAGCACCGCTCCCCTCCTCAGCGCGGCAGGAGTCTCGGGGGCCTCCAACCGGCGCAGTCGTGCGCGCGCGGCGTCGAGAACGCGGTCGATCCGACTGGTCGTCATGGGCCCTCCGGGGTGTCGGTGAGCTCGCTGCGGGTTCGGCGCAGCGTGTTGCGCTCGGTGACCTCGTAGTAGGACATCGCCGTGAGCGGCGGCGAGTACGCGTGCACACTCAGCGTCGGAGCCGGCGCTGCGTCGGATTTCGCTTCCGCCCACGTGACGTCGTGGACCCACCCGAGCGGGAACGCGGCCTGATCACCGGCCGTCAGGCGTCGATGACGCAATTGGTCACCGGCCCAACGGGTCTCCTGCAGCGCGCCGCTGAGCAGGGTCAGGGCACCGAGGGAACCCGAGTGGTCGTGCAGCTCGGTGGCTTCGCCCGGCACCCAGCTGATCAGCCAGACGTCGAGCTCGTCGTCGCTGTGCAGCCGCGTGAACCACCGCTCGTTGCGCGGGATCCCGGCCGTGGGCATCAAGTGGTCGTATCGTCCGCTCAGAACGTCTTCGGCGTTCTGGTCGGTGATGCGCAGCAGGTCGGGCAGACGCAGCCGGGTGGGGTCGCCGACGGCGGGTATGGCAGATGGAACCAGCGCAACCGATGATGCGGTCATGAGGGAGACTTTCGAACGATGGGTGGACAGATCGGGGGCAGGCGCTTAGGCCTGACAACACTCCCGAGTGCCGATGAATCCCATCACGGCAAATAGTGTTGCACACATGAGCGGTGTTGGCAGATTCCGGGGGGCCGTGGGGATGGCGTCGGCGGCGGTCGCGACGATCGCCCTGCTGGCGGCATGTTCGTCGTCTGAGAAGGCGCCCCCGCCGTCGGCGAAACCGTCGTCGAGCGCGGGAAGCAGCGCTCCGACACCGGCCCCGGGCCAGCCTGGCGTCGGCGTCTCGCCCAACGGCGTGACGACCTCGGTGAGCGCACCGTCAGGCGCGACCGAAGAGGAGTTCTTCCAGGCGTGCCACTTCGCGCGGGTGTGGATGGCAGGCAAACCTGGGGACCCACACGCCCAGGTCGAGCCCTATCTGGCGATGGTGCAGGGCTCACCGACGGGTGAGGACGGGACATGGCACACGCCGTGGGCGCAGCTGACTCCCGAGCGCCAGTCGGGCGTGATTCTGGCCGCCCAGTGGGCGGCGGACGACGGCTGCGGATAGCCACCGATGGTGAACGCAGTGGACGGCAACCGGGTGGCTCTTGCGCTCGGGAGCGGTGGTGCCCGCGGGTACGCCCACATCGGGGTTATCGACGAACTGCTCGAACGCGGTTACCAGATCGTGGGCATCGCCGGCTCGTCGATCGGGGCGCTGGTCGGCGGATTACACGCCGCGGGCAGCCTCGAGGACTACGCCGAGTGGGCCAGGGAGCTGAACCAGAGCGCCGTGCTGCGGTTGCTTGACCCGGCCTGGCGGGGTCCGGGGTTCTTCCGCGCCGAAAAGGTGCTCGACGTTGTCAGAGACCTGCTCGGCGACACCAAGATCGAGCACTTGCCGATCCCCTTCACGGCGGTCACGACGGATTTGATCAGCGGGAAATCTCTCTGGCTGCAGCGCGGGGCGCTCGACGAGGCGATCCGTGCGTCGATTGCCATACCTGGAGTGATCGCCCCCTACGTTCTCGACGGGCGTGTCCTGGCAGACGGCGGCATTCTCGATCCGCTGCCCGTGGGGCCGCTGGCGGGCACGCCGGCAGATGTGACCGTCGCGGTGAGTCTCAGCGGTGCCGACGTCGACAGCGCCCGGTACCGCCGCGTCGACACCGAACCGCACGCGGCGGCCGAGTGGTTCAACCGCCTCATGCGCGGCACCTCGGCGCTGCTGGAGAAGCCCGCAGCCAGAACTGTTTTGAGTCGCCTCGGCGCGGCGGAATCCGAGGGCGACGAAGCTCATGTGGATGCTGGCGTGGATGACGATGTCGGACTATTGCCGAAGCTGGGCAGCTTCGAGGTGATGAACAGATCGATCGACATCATGCAGGCCGCGCTGGCTCGCCATCAGCTCGCGGCCTACCCGCCGGACGTTCTGGTCGAGGTGCCGCGGACCTCCGGCCGAAGTCTTGACTTTCACCGCGCCGTCGACCTGATCGGCATCGGCAGAAAGTTGGCCGCTGAGGCACTGGATTCATATGAGAGGCAACGTGATTCGACTGTACCGCACCCCACGGAACCGACTGACGGCCGGTGAGCATTGTGCCGGTGATCCGCACGGGTGGCCGACCGATCCCATTTTTCACCCTGCTAGCACTGTGGACTCGTTAGGATCGGGTCGTGGCCGATGATCAGCAGGACGACCCCAGCCTTATCCAGGGCCCGCTGCCCCGGATGCTCGACGACTCCACCGAGCTGGGTCCCGCCCGGGGCCACGTGGAACTCACTGTGTCGCTGAAAGATTCAACTCGGCCCGACGCGCTGATCGACTGGGGCACAGAACACGGCCTGGCGGTGAAGTGGCGGGACGGCGACAGCTGGGCGTACGTCGACGGCCCGGCGGCTGACGTCGCGTCCGCTTTCGGGGTCGAGATCAACGACTACCGCGGCGCCGACGA
>JAVHWG010000508.1:0-5000 GCA_032159965.1 Mycobacterium sp. | reverse complement strand
GAGGCGCAGGCTGTGGCAGACAGCCAGCAGTGAGGAGCGAGCTCGAAAGATTGCACGAAATGGGAACGGGCTCATGATCGGTGCGTTCCACGACCACGTCATCTTCCATCAACTTCGATTCATCGTCGGATACCTCGAAGAATGGCTAGCGCTCAATGGGAGTCTTGAGGAGGCGCGAGTAGGAGCGCAAAGATTCACCTTCCACGGCGAGAGTGCGGACGCAATCGCGGATGAACTAGGACCGCATGTGTCGGCGACTCAAAGGACTCTGGAAGCACGTTTTCCGCAACTGGGGTCGCTGTCTCCGGAGGAGTATCTGCGCACCGTCGCGCGCACCGGTACGTCGCAGGATATCGTTGCGCAGCTTCGGGAAGATCCCGCGTTGTTGGGGTTCGTCACTGACTTCTTCCCCACGACCGGACTGTTCCCATCCGTCAGAGAGGGCACTTTCGGAGCGGACCTCAACGTTGAACGATTGAGATTGTTCGGTGAGGAGATCGCGCCGGAACTTGGCTGGAAGCCGGCCGCTTACCAGTAAATGCCCAACGGATCGGAAAACGGCTTGAGGCGACCAATGTTCACGATTTGTTACATCAGTACCGTTGTGCCGCATGATAAACCAGTTCCGACCTAGTCGCGTCTGTGCTTCGGCGCGATGCACGACATCGCAATCCGGTTGGCCGGTTCGGTTCATCGCGATTCAAATGATTACCCCGCATTTCGGCGGTATCTAGTCTGTGAGGTCTGCCCCTTGCTGACTGCCAATGGGTCGAGGTGCCCGGCCTCTCCGCGCGGAAGCTATTGCCCTGCAGTCAGCTTCAGGCTTCACCACCCGACTACCACACAAGGAGACCGGCTGTGCCGCACCTCGAATTCATCCGACAGTCAAGCGGATTGGGCTATGCGCTGCTATTCGGTCCGGGCATCGTCCTGTTGCTCATCGCCCTCGCGGTGAAGGGTGCCGTCAAGACAACACACAACTTCGTGATCTCCGGCCGTCTGCTCGGCTTCGGATTCGGGGTGGCCTCGCTCATCTCGGTGTGGACGTGGTCGATGGCGGTCATGTTGTCGTCCGCGCAGGCCTACACCTGGGGTACCTCGGGCCTGGTCTGGTTCATCGTGCCCAACGGGCTCGCAGTCATCATCATGGTGCCCTTCGCCTTGAAACTCCGCCAGAAGATGCCGGCCGGATACACGCTCGCGGAGTTCATTCGCGCACGGTTCCAGAACTCGATCAGCAGCGTGGCGACCCTCGTCTTCTTGATTGGCGCGCTGCTCGGCGTCATCATGATCAACCTCGCCGGGTTGGTGCTCGTCATGAACAAGATCTTCGGTCTCACCCCGTTCAGTATCGTCGTCACCGGCATCATCGTGGTCACCGCGTACTCCTACTTCGGTGGGCTGACGACATCCGCCGTAACGGGAACCCTCAACACCTTGCTGCTCGGCGTCGGGTCGTCGGTTGTCGTGCTCTACGCCTTGGCCAAGGCCGGTGGCGCACAGCTGGTGTTCAACGAGGTTCAGGCCCTCGACGACCAGCACCTTAACCCGTTCAACCCCGTCACCGCCGCGAGTTTCGGTCTTGCCCTGGCACTCGGACTGCTCACCAATGTCATTGCCGACCAGTCGTTCTGGCAGCGGGTGTGGGCGATCCGGCCCAAGGATCTCGGGCGCAGCTTCCTTTGGGCAGGTGTGTGGTTCTACCCGATTCCGTTGGCGCTGGGCCTGCTTGGCTTCATCGGCGTCGCTTACGGGGTGACTCCGGAACAGCTGGGCTCGCTGGGGGCAGGCGCGATCGGCCCGCACGTCATCGCCAGCCTCGGGCTGCCGATCTTCATCGTCGGCCTGTATACCTTGGTGGTCGTCAACGCGTGCTTCGCGGCCATCGATGGCGCGCTGTCCGGCGTGACCTCGCTGGTCGCCGTCGACATCGTCCATCGCTACTGGCCCGATGTGTCCGAGCGCAAGCTGCTCACAATCACCAAGACCAGCATGATCGTCGCGGCGGCCGTCGCAGGCGGGGTCGTGCTTACGGGTATCGACTACGTGAATCTCGTGACGACGGTGTACTTCTACGGGACGAGCCTGCTCATTCCGGTGACGCTCAGCATCTTCTGGTCACGTATGACCGGGACGGGCTACGTCGCGGGTGTGCTCGCAGGCGTGCTCGTCGGTGGACCGCTGCGCGAGACGCTCGGCCCGACCTACGGACCGCTCTTCGGAATCATAGGGTTGATCGCGGCGTCGGCAATCGTCTCGGTCGTCGTCAGCCTGCGTGCCAACACGGTGTTCGACTTCGACAGCTTGGCGGAGGGCAAGGCGGCGCTTCTGGAGCGCGACACCCCCAAGCGGTCGGGCACGAACGGCACCGAAGACCCGCAAGCGGAGGCTCCGTCTGTCGACGGCCCCGTCATCCAGCCCGCCGGACAGCAGTAGCAGCAGAGACCCCTAGAAAGGCACATTTGTGGTCATCTTTTACATCGGGGCGAGTATCGGCTTGGTCCTCGCAGTCATCTACCTCATTGTCGGCAGCCTCAGCTTTCTCCGCATTCGGCGAGAGTTGGCGGCCGGCTCCAACATCAACTCGCTAGATGAAGAGGCCGACTCTTCCGAGGTGGCGCTGGTGCCCGGCTTCACGTGGAAGGCGACCCTGGCCGTCCTGACGTCATTCGTATTGCTGATCCTCGCCTCCTACAGCGGCGCCTTCTGGTACGTACTCGCCTTGAGCGGACTTGGTACAGCAGCGGCGGTCATCGTGGCCTTCGTCCTGGAGTTGCGCAGCGATCGCACCGAGACGGTCGCGTGACGAAGACGAAAGCGCACCTGCTGGGTTTCGTCCAGCACGGTGTGATGAACCATGCGTCCACGATGTGGGCGCATCCGCGTGACAAGGTCGGCTATCACTGGTCGCGCCCGGAGTACTGGCGTGACCTCGGGCGGATCATGGAGCGCGGTCTCTTCGATGCGATGTTCATCGCTGACGAGCTCGCGCCGTACACCACCTACAAAGGCAACTCCGATCCGGTGGTCAAGTTCGCCGGGCAGTGTCCGGTGCACGAACCGGCCAGTGTGGTGCCGATCGTGGGCGCCTTCACCAAGAACCTCGGGATCGGTATCACTCTCTCGACGTCGTTCATCCCGCCGTACATGATGGCCCGGCAGTTGTCGACGCTCGATCACCTGACCGGCGGCCGCGTCGGCTGGAACATCGTGACCTCGTACTCCAAGAGCGAGTTCCAGGCGATGGGCAAGGAGAACCTCACTCCGCGCGACAAGCGGTACGAGGTGGTCGAGGAGTACATGCAGCTGCTGTACCAGCTTTGGGACTCCTGGGATGACGACGCCTTCGTCTACGACCGGGCCACCGGCATCTTCGCCGACCCCGCCAAGGTGCGCGAGGTCGACTTCAAAGGTGAGTTCTTCCAGTCCAAGGGCAGGCATTTCGTCGCACCATCGCCGCAGAAGCGTCCGGTGCTGTGGCAGGCGGGTTCGTCGGATCAGGGTCGTGCTTTCGCCTCCAAGCATGCCGAATCCGTCTTCGGTATTTTCCCGACGCCCAAGAGCATGCGGGCCTACGCCGACGACATCCGCACGCGTGCCGACGATCACGGCCGCGACCCCGAGTCGGTGAAGCTGATCTACGGGCTGCAGACGATCATCGATCGCGATAAATCGCGGGCCAATGACAAGTACGCGGAGTTCGTCGAGAACGTCCAGATCGAGAGCGCGCTCGGAATCCTCTCCGGCCATACCGGTTTCGACTTCTCGACGCTCGGGCTCGACGACAATGTGGTCGACGCTGACGTGCAGGGTATTCGCGGCCTGTTCGACGCCATTCTGGAAGCCAAGGACGGCGCGCCGGTCACCGTCCGCGAGGCCGCCCAGATCTACGGCACCTCGATGGGCGCACCGGTCGCGGTGGGAACGCCCGAGGATGTGGCCGATCAGATGGAGCAGTACCTCGACGAGGGCGGCTGCAACGGCTTCATGATGCTAGCCACCGATACGCCGGGCTGCTTCAACGATATGACCGAACTGTTGGTCCCCGAGCTGCAGCGTCGAGGCCGCTACCGCACCCGCTACCCTGGCACCACTCTGCGAGAGAGCCTGCAGGAGTACTGATCGCCTACGCGGCTTCCGGTACACCAGCTACTACATCTCGATGGGGCCGCAGAGCCTGCGGTATTTTGCCTGGGTTCACCGGCGCCTGGCGGGAGGGCGACAGTGGATCGCCATCAGTTCGGGTCGCTTGTCACCCGCTTGTCACAACGCATGCGAAAAGCAGCGAGACTGGCGGGCACTTTCAGACACCATCACCGCACCTCAGCGAGATAGGGTCACCCAGGGACACCAGTGGAAACAGCCATCCCCGGACTGTAAATCCGGCTTACGCCTACACAGGTTCGAATCCTGTACCTGCCACGCTGTTCAGGCCTCCTTTCGAGGGGGCCGGACGTCTTCTAAAGCACGACCGTCCGCGGAGCGTCCGGGACGAGGTGCCCGTAGCGGTCCAGCGTCAGCACTGCCGCCTCGTGGCCGAGGAGCTTCCGGACCACTTTCACGTTGGCCCCGGCGCCGATCGCCAACGACGCGCGAGTGTGGCGCAGGTCGTGCAGGCGGGCACCCTGACAGCCATCGACTGACGCCGTCGCCTTCTGGAAGCCATGTCGCGCCTGCCCGAGGACTCAACGGCGAGTAGGTCTTACGAGGTTGACGCTGACGCATTTAGAAAACCCCAAGGTCGCCTCCGCAGACTGTGTTCACAGACGAAGTGCCAGAAGGCATCGAGCTAACAACAGGAGGCAAAACCAGATGAAGAACATGAATGTCAAGAGAATCGCCGCAGCGGCCGCCATCTCGGGATCGCTGGCCGTGGGCGCAATCGGACTCGCGGGTGCGGCATCTGCCGACAACGGGGCACTACCGCACGCGCCCGGCAACGTGGGGCAGCTGGCCCCCGGCCAGAGCCTCTTCCCCCAGATCGGCACCCTCGACGTCAT
>JAVHWG010000243.1:0-9406 GCA_032159965.1 Mycobacterium sp. | reverse complement strand
TCGACGCCCGGACCCGAAACCGGCCGCGCTGCTTGGACAGCGCCTGGATTTCGTCGGTCCACACTCCGGTGGCGTTGACGACGACGTGACCGCGGACTTCGGTGACCTCACCGTTCTCCGAGTCGCGGACCCGAACGCCGATCACCCGATCGCCTTCGCGCAGAAGGGCCACCACCTGGGTGCTGGACCGGACGACCGTGCCGTAGTGCGCCGCGGTGCGGGCGAGGGTCATCGTGTGCCGCGCGTCGTCGACCACGGTGTCGTAGTAGCGGATGCCGCCGATCAGCGAGCTGCGCTTGAGCCCGGGCGCCAGCCGCAGCGCGCCAGACTTCAGCAAATGCTTTTGAGGCGGAACGGACTTCGAGCCACCCAGCTGGTCGTAGAGGAAGATCCCGGCGGCCACGTATGGCCGCTCCCACCACCGCTTGGTCAGCGGGAACAGAAACGGCAGCGGCTTGACCAGATGCGGGGCCAGGGTGGTCAGCGACAGCTCGCGTTCGTGCAGCGCCTCGCGCACCAGCCCGAACTCCAGCTGCTCGAGGTAGCGCAACCCCCCGTGGAACATCTTCGAGCTGCGGCTCGACGTTCCCGACGCGAAGTCGCGCGCCTCCACGAGGGCGACCTTCAGCCCCCGGGTCGCCGCGTCCAGGGCGGCGCCGGTGCCGACCACGCCGCCGCCGATCACGATGACGTCGAACTGCTCGGATCCCAGCCGGTCCCAGGCCACCGCCCGCTCGCGCGGACCCATGAACGTCTGCCCGTTACCGGGGGCGGGGGCAGCCTCGATCACACTCAGTCCTTCCCCCGGTCGCTTCGCTCCTGCCCCGGGTGCTCCTTGTTACTGGTCGGTACTGACCAGGCTAAAGCCTCGCGCGCGCTGTTCGCCCACCACCCGAACCCGCCGAGACTGCGGGGAGATCGCGTCTTCGCCGATTTTCGCGATCTCACAGCAGTCTCGGCGCTGGCGACTGGAGTGCGGCCCTCATTCGAGGTCGTCGTGGGCCATCAGGCGTCGCGCCGCTTCGACGATCGACCCGGACAGCGACGGGTAGACCGAAAGCGTCTGCGCCAGGTCGGTGACCGAGAGGTTGTTCTGCACGGCCAGCGCGATCGGCAGGATCAGCTCAGAGGCTATCGGCGCCACGATGACCCCGCCGATCACCACACCGGTCGCCGGCCTGCAGAAAATCTTGACGAACCCCCGCCGCAACAGCGACATCTTCGCCCTGGCATTGGTGGTGAGCGGCAGCATCAGCGTGCGCGCCGGAACCGTCCCGTCGTCGATCTTCGTCTGAGGCACGCCGACGGCGGCGATCTCCGGGCGGGTGAACACCGCCGCGGCGACCGTGCGCAGGCGGATCGGCGTGACACCCTCGCCCAGCGCGTGGTACATCGCGATGCGGCCCTGCATCGCGGCCACCGAAGCCAGCGGGAGCAGTCCCGTGCAATCCCCTGCGGCGTAGATGCCCGACGCCGTGGTTCGCGACACGCGATCGACCGGAATGTAGTTGCCAGGCCCGAGTTCGATGCCCGCCTTCTCCAGTCCCAGCGACGACGTGTTGGGCACCGAGCCGACCGTCATCAGCGCATGGCTCCCCTCCACTGTGCGGCCGTCGGCCATCTTCACCGCCACCCCGTCGGCAGTGCGGGTCACAGATTGCGCGCGGGCGTTCTTAACCAGCGACACGCCGCGTTCTGCGAACACGTCCTCGAGCACCGCTGCCGCATCGGAGTCCTCGTGCGGCAGAATCTGGTCGCGACTTGCCACCACGGTGACCTTCACGCCGAGTTCGGTGTAGGCGTTGCAGAATTCGGCACCGGTGACACCTGAGCCGACGATGACGAGATGCTCCGGGAGATCGGTGAGGTCGTAGAGCTGACGCCAGTTCAGAATTCGTTCGCCGTCCGGTACCGCCCCGGGCAGCACCCGCGGACTTGCGCCGGTGGCGATGAGCACGACGTCGGCCTTCAACACCCCGACCTTGCCGTCGGGGGTGGTCACCCTTACCCGGTGGTGGGCCATACCGTGGACGTCGTCGACCAGTTCGCCGTGGCCCTGGACGACCGAGATACCCGCACGCAGCAGCTGACTGCCGATGTCGGCGGACTGCGACCTGGCCAGCGTCTTGACGCGGTTGTGGATCTGGGAAAGGGAGATCTTGGCGTCCTCGATCGCGATGTCGAAACCCAGCCCGTCGGCGCGGCGCAGCTCGGTACGGACGCCCGAGGAGGCGATCAGGGTCTTGGAGGGCACGCAGTCGAACAGCACGCACGCTCCACCGATGCCGTCGGAGTCGACGAGCGTGACCTTGACGGACTGGGCTGCCGCCACCAGCGCGGCCTCATAGCCTGCCGGGCCGCCGCCGATGATCACGATGCGTTCCACCACGTCGCCAACGGTAGCCAAGCTCTGCGGTCAACGCTCGAGTTGACCGCCTACTTGCGGGACGAGCCTCTAGGCTTTCCCCCGTGCCGATCTACGCCGCGTACGGGTCGAACATGCATCCGGAGCAGATGCAGACGCGAGCACCCCATTCCCCGATGGCCGGGACGGGCTGGCTGCACGGCTGGCGGCTGACCTTCGGCGGGGAGGACATCGGCTGGGAAGGCGCACTGGCCACCATCGTCGAGGACCCCAGCGCGAAGGTGTTCGTCGTCCTCTACGACATGACGAAGGAAGACGAGGACAACCTCGACCGCTGGGAAGGCTCAGAGCTGGGAGTTCACAAGAAGATTCGCTGCCGTGTGCACCGGTTGTCGTCGGACACCACCACCGATCCCGTGTTGGCGTGGCTCTATGTGGTCGATGCGTGGGAGGGCGGCCTGCCGTCGGCCCGGTACCTCGGCGTGATGGCGGACGCTGCCGAAATCGCTGGCGCGCCAGCAGAATACGTACATCAGTTGCGTACACGCCCGTCGCGGAACATCGGTCCCGGGCACGGCGACTGAGTCGTCGCCGTCCCTGCATGGGATGCTACGGATGTGAAAGTTGTTGTTCACGATTACTCGGGTCACCCCGGCCAGGTGCATCTGAGCCGTGAGCTCGCCCGACGCGGACACGTCGTCGAGCACCAGTTCTGTGCGTCCTACACGACCGGACGTGGCGCGACCGACCGCCGTCACGACGATCCGCAGACGTTCTCGGTCCGCGCGCTGACGTTGAGCACCGAGTTCAAGCGCTACAACCCCGTCATCCGGGTGGCCCAGGAATTCCAGTACGCGTGGGTGGCGGCGCGGGCGCTGCTGGCCGCTCACCCCGACGTCGTGGTGCTGTCCAACATCCCGCTGCTGGGCATGCTCCCCGTCACCTGGGCGCTGCGCTTGCGTCGTGTGCCCTATGTGCACTGGTGGCAGGACGTGTACAGCGACGCGATCAACACCGTCGCGCGGCGGCGCCTCGGTTGGGCAGGCGTTCTGGTCGGCCGTCTCGCCCAGCAAATCGAGCGGCACATCGTCCGTCGGTCCGCAAAGGTCGTCGCGATCGCCGATGCGTTCCTGGAGCAACTGGATCAGTGGCAGATCGACCGCAACCACGCCCGCGTGATCCCGAACTGGGGTGCGATCGACGAGATGCCCGTGCGTGCGCGTGACAACGAATGGGCGCAGGCCCACGAGCTCGCCGACGCCCCAGTGGTGATGTATTCGGGCACGCTCGGGCTGAAACACGACCCCTCGGTGATCGCGAAGCTTGCGGAAAACGCGCCGGACGGCACCCGCGTCGTCGTCGTCTCGCAAGGTCTCGGCCGCGAGTGGCTCGAGGCCGAGAAATTGCGGGCGAGCGGCGCTTCTGCCGCCCTGATGCTGCTGGATTACCAGCCCTACGAACAGCTCCCCGACATGCTGGCCAGCGCCGACGTGCTGTTCGTCGTCCTGGAGAGCGACGCGAGCCGTTACTCGGTGCCGTCCAAGGTGCTCAATTATCTGTGTGCGGGGCGGCCGGTGCTGGCGTTGCTGCCACCCGACAACGCCGTCGCCGAAATGGTCACCGCTGCCGGCGCCGGCGTCGTCGTCGACCCCAAAGACACCGAAGCCACCGCCGCGGAGGTCGCGCGGCTGCTCGGGGATGCCGGTGCGCGCGAGCGGATGGGCGCCGCGGCCCGCCGATATGCTGAGGACACCTTCGACGTCGGCCGCATTGGCGATCTTTTTGAGTCAGTACTAATCGACGTTTATGATCGGAAAGCTCGCTTCGAGCAAACACGTAAACCCGGCGGCGGCAAGCTGGATGCCTCCCAGGCAAGGAGTACCGGCAGTGAGTAGTTCCAAAGAGACGGTCCTCGTCGGCGGTGCCGGTGGATTCATCGGCGGCCACCTGGCCAGGACGCTTGTCGAGAAGGGTTTCGCGGTCCGCGGCGCAGACGTCAAACCCCTCGACGAGTGGTATCAGGTTCCTGACGGCGTCGAGGCCGTGCAGCTTGACCTGGCGAGACTCGAGGATGCCCGGGAAGCCGTGCGTGGAGCGGACACGGTGTACATGCTGGCCGCCGACATGGGCGGCATGGGCTTCATCGAAACCCACAAGGCCGATTGCATGCTCTCGGTACTGATCAGCACTCACATGCTGCTGGCCGCCAGGGACGCGGGCGTGAGCCGATATTTCTATTCGAGTTCCGCGTGCGTTTATGCCGCAGATAAGCAAACGGATGCCAATGTCACCGCGTTGACCGAAGCCGACGCTTATCCCGCCATGCCCGAAGACGGCTACGGCTGGGAGAAACTGTTCACCGAGCGCATGTGCAGGCACTTCCTGGAGGACTTCGGGCTGCAGACGCGGGTGGCGCGATACCACAACGTGTACGGCCCGATCGGCAGCTTCGAGGGCGGCCGCGAGAAGGCGCCCGCCGCGTTGTGCCGCAAGATCGCCGAGGCCGCGCTCAGCGGAGATCACGAGATCGAGATCTGGGGCGACGGCGAGCAGACCCGCAGCTTCATGTACGTCGACGACTGCGTCGAAGGCAGCATGCGGGTGACGGCCGGCGACAGCCCGCTGCCGGTGAACGTGGGCAGCTCGGAACTGGTGAGCATCAACCAGATGGTCGGCATCATCGAGCAGATCGCCGGGATCACGGTGGATCGCAAGTACAACCTCGACGCACCCAAGGGTGTCCGGGGCCGCAACAGCGACAACGCGATGATCCAGGAGATCTACGGTTGGGAGCCGTCGATCCGGCTCGCCGACGGCCTCGAGCGCACCTACAAGTGGATCTACGAGCAGCTGTCCAGCCGCCGCTGACGTTCACCTCAAGCCGCGCAACGGATTACGTGAGCGCGGCCGCCTGCTCGACGATGTTGACCATGAACTGCACACCGATCCCCAGTGCGCGTTCGTCGACGTCGAACGTCGGCTGATGCAGGTCCAGCTGCGGACCGCGTCCTGACCACACCCCGAGCCGCGCCATCGCGCCTGGCACCTCCTCGAGGTACCACGAGAAATCCTCGCCGCCGCCGGACTGGCGCGTATCGGCCAGCGTGTCAGGCGAAATCGCCTCGATCGCGTGCGTGAGGATCCGCGTCGAGATCTCCTCGTTGACCACCGGCGGCACCCCGCGGCGGTACTCCAGCGAGTGCTGGATGTTCAGCGGAGCCAGCAGCGACGTGACGATCTCGCGGACCAGGTCCTCCAATGTCAGCCAGGTGGTGTGGCTGGCGGTGCGGATAGTGCCGGCCAGCGTGCCCGACTGCGGGATCGCGTTGGCCGCCACGCCCGCGTTGACGGCGCCCCACACCATCACCGTGCTGTTGCGCGGGTCGATGCGCCGCGACAGCACACCCGGCAGGCCGGTGATGACGCTACCGAGGCCGTAGACCAGGTCTCCGGTCAGATGCGGCCTTGACGTGTGGCCACCCTCCGACTGCAAAGTGATCTTCAGCGAGTCGGCCGCAGACGTGATGGGGCCGACCGCGACGGCAACCCTCCCGACGTCCAGCCGAGGGTCGCAGTGCAGTGCGAAAATTCGCGACACCCCGGCCAGGACTCCGGCCGCAATGGCATCGATCGCCCCGCCCGGCATCAGCTCTTCCGCGGGTTGAAAGATCAGCCGCACCCCCACCGGCAGCTCCGGCGCGGCCGCCAAAGCCATTGCGGCTCCGAGCAATACAGCGGTGTGGGCATCGTGGCCGCAGGCGTGGGAGACGCCCGGGACCACCGACGCGTACGGTGCCCCGGTGCGCTCGGCCATCGGAAGCGCGTCCATGTCGGCGCGCAGCGCGATCATCGGCAGGTGGTCGGGTCCGAGGTCGCACGTCAGCCCGGTGCCCGACGGCAGGATCTTTGGGTTCAGGCCTGCGTCCGAAAGGTGCGAGGCGACGAACTGGGTGGTGGCGAATTCCTGGCGGCCCAACTCGGGGTTGGCGTGGATGTGCCGGCGCCAAGCCACGAGATCGTCATAGTGCTCGGCAAGCCACGACTGTGCTATCTCGGCCAGGCTCACGACATGCGCCTTTCATGCACCCGCTCGCGCTCCGAGGGCGTCTCGGCGAGACGAATTACCGTGCGCGCCAGCATGACCGATCCGTCGATCACCGCCTTATCGGCGCTCGGCGTCACGGCGGCGGCGGTGAACTCCGGCTGATGCAGGGACGCTCCCCCCGCCTCGACGCCGATGATCGGGTGGATGCCCGGCAGCACCTGGGTCACGTTGCCCATGTCGGTACTGCCAAGGCGCAGACCGGTTTCCAGTTCCTCGGATACCGGGTCACGGCCGCATCGGGTCAGCTCTTCGCGGAACACGCTCGCAAGCCACGGGTCTGAGCGCAGGGCATCGTAGGCAGGCGCGCTCTGGTCGATGTCGCATTCGCAGCCAGTGGCCAATGCGCCCGCACGGAAACAGTCGAAGACCCGGCGCTGCACACTTTGCAGCGACTCCTGATCGAACGCCCGCATCCCGTACCTCATCGATGCGCTCCCGGGGATGACGTTGGCGGCGCGACCACCGTCTGTGACGATGCCGTGAACCTGCTGTCCAGGTTCCAGGTGCTGACGCAGCAGACCGATGGCCACCTGCGCCACGGTCGCGGCGTCGCCGGCGTTGAGGCCCAGATGTGGCGCAATCGACGCGTGCGATTCGTGACCGCGGTAGTTCACTGCCACGTCGGACATCGCCAACGATCGAGTGGCCGCGATGTCGACCGGGCCGGGGTGGATCATCACCGCGACATCGATGTCGTCGAAGACATTCGCCGTCAGCAACAGCACCTTTCCCCCACCGTTTTCTTCGGCGGGGGTGCCGATCAGCACAACCTTGAGTCCGAGATCGTCGGCAACCTCTGCCAACGCCAGCGCCGCGCCGACTGCGGATGCGGCGATGATGTTGTGTCCGCAGGCATGTCCGATGTCCGGTAACGCGTCGTACTCCGCGCAAATCCCGACTACGAGGTCCCCGCTGCCGAATTCGGCGCGAAAGGCCGTCTCAAGTCCGCCGGGCGCCCGGGTCATCGTGAATCCCCGTTCGGCGACCAGCGCCTGGGTCTTGGCGCAGCTGCGGTGCTCGGCAAACGCAAGCTCCGGCTCGGCGTGAATGTCGTGGGACAGCGCGATGAGATCGTTTCGGCGGCTTCCTACGACCTCGTCGGCCCGGTCCGCGGACGACGTGGCCCCGAGACGACCAGGCGGTGGCGAACTGACGGGCATCATCGCAGTATCGCACTGCGGGCTAGGCTTCTTCAGCGTGGTGCGCGATGATCTTGCCGAACAGGCGGCCGTGGCTATCGCCGAACGTACCGGCTTCAGCAACCACGACGTCGCCGTCGTCCTCGGTTCGGGCTGGGCGCCTGCCGCAGAGGCGCTGGGAGCGCCTTCGGCGACGGTGGAAATGGCGCAGCTACCGGGTTTCACAGCGCCGTCGGCTGATGGGCACCACGGCCGGGTGCTGTCGATCTCAGCGAACCAGACGCGAATCCTTTTGCTGCTTGGCAGGATCCACACCTACGAAGGGTACGAGCCGCGCGACGTGGTCCATCCTGTTCGCGCCGCCGCGGCCGCAGGGGTACACACCGTGATTCTCACCAATGCGGCGGGGGCGCTGTCGGAGCGCTACCAGGTCGGCCGCCCTGTGCTGATCTCCGACCACCTCAACCTCACGGGCCGGTCACCGCTGGTCGGAGCGCAATTCGTGGACATGGTCGGCGCATATTCACCCCGGCTTCGCTCACTTGCCCTGGCGATCGAGCCCGCACTGAAAGAAGGCGTCTACGCCGGCCTGGGCGGGCCCCAGTATGAAACCCCCGCGGAGATCAGGATGTTGCGCACGCTGGGCGCCGACCTCGTCGGCATGTCGACCGTGCACGAGACGATCGCGGCCCGGGCGGCGGGACTCGAGGTGCTCGGCCTGTCCTTGGTGACCAACCTGGCGGCCGGAATCACCGGTGAGCCGATCAGCCACAGCGAAGTCCTCGAGGCCGGCCGTCAGTTCGCGACCGAAATGGGTTCCCTGCTGTCCCGGCTGATCGACGCGGTCTGACGCTCCCGCACAAGGTGCGAGAGCAGAATCACGTGGGTGACACCCGAGGAATGGATTGCCCACGATCCTGACCCGGACTCCGTGGCGGAGCTGTCCGCATGCTCGCCCGAGGAACTCGCCGCCCGGTTCCGCTCCTCGCTGACGTTCGGCACCGCCGGGTTGCGCGGACCGATGCGCGCAGGTCCGTCGGGCATGAACCTGGCCGTGGTCCTGCGTGCCACGTGGGCGCTGAGTCGGGTGCTGACGCGCAACGACGGGCAAGGTGCGGTGTTCGTCGGCTACGACGCCCGGCACCGCTCTCGGATGTTCGCCGCCGCAACCGCGGAAGTGCTTGCCGCCGAGGGCTTCTCCGTGACCCTGTTCTCCCGCGCACTTCCCACGCCGGTGCTGGCGTTCGCGGTGCGTCAGCGCGGCGCGGTTGCCGGGGTGCAGATCACCGCCTCGCACAACCCGCCGCAGGACAACGGCTACAAGGTGTACCTAAAAGGCGGATCACAGATCATCGGGCCGATCGACCGGGAGATCGAAGCAGCCATCGCAGCCGCGCCACACGCCGATGAGATCTCGCTCACACCCGTATCGCCCATCGACCCAACGGAGCTCATCGAGCAGTACGTCGCGCGTGCGGCAGCTACATCGTCGCGCGGTAAGCCTCGCTCCGCGGTGCGCGGCGGATCCGGCACCGTGCGCGTGGCGCTGACGCCGATGCACGGTGTCGGCGGTGCGCTGGCGCTCGCCGCCCTGCAGCGGGCCGGCTTCACCGATGTACACATTGTGGAAAGCCAATTCGCTCCCGACCCCGACTTCCCGACCGTGGCGTTCCCGAACCCGGAGGAGCCGGGTGCGGCCGACGCAGTGCTCGATCTTGCCGCCGGCGTCGACGCCGACATTGCGGTAGCACTGGACCCGGACGCCGACCGGTGCGCGATCGGCATACCGACAGACGG
>JAVHWG010000483.1:0-3015 GCA_032159965.1 Mycobacterium sp. | reverse complement strand
CGACCAGGCGTCGAGGAGAGCGGCTTCGGCGTAGAGGTAGTCCTCGATGTCGGACCGGCTGATTCTGGCGGCCAGGGAAATGGACGCGCTCATCAGACACTTCCTACTTCCGCTGCGGCACCCATCTGTGTCTGCCAACGCCGCCAGAACTCTCGCATCTGTTCTTCGTCGTTGGCCATCGGTCCACGTCCCATGCCGCGCGAGATGTCGTTCCATTCGACGCCGCCGCTGGCGTAGCCCTGCTGTCAGGACTCGAGGGCCTCGACATCGTCGGGGGTGGCGAAGCCGCCGGGGCCGAGGAAGGTCAGGAAGCTATCCAGTCGGCGCTGACGCAGTGCGGGGAGTTCGTCGCGGGGGGCGAGCTGCCACGCCGTGACGTCCACGCGGTTCGGCGCTGTGGGGAACAGCGTCCGCACCGTCACCGCCATGATGTCGTTGATCACCAGGTTGGGGTAGATGAGCAGGTTGCGGTTGGTCTCGGCGATCTTGTGTGCGCGATCGGCGCCGAAGCGGTCGACGAGTTCGGCTCGCAGGCGGTCGATTTCGTCGCGCGCCTGCTCGCCGAACATCGGCTCCCACTTGGCGACCGGGCGACCCCAGGGGGCGGAGTACTCGATCACCGCGTGGCCGTTGCCAAGGCTCACCGCGCGTCCGTCGACTCCGCTTCCCAGGTCCGTGCCGATCGACACCAGATACTTGAAGTAGGTATCGTGTGTCGACTGCGCGTGATATCCGTCGATGCTGTTCTCCACCAGAAGCTTCCAGTTCGCATCGAAGCTGTATTCGTTGGTGCCCCTGATCGTCTCGACCGATCCGCCGCAGCCGTCGACGACGAGATCGATGTATTCCTTGGCGTCGGCGAGGTATGTCGACAGGTCGACGATGTCGGGGTCGAAACTGGCGAAGACGAACCCTCTGTAGGACTCGACGCGGTGAACGCGTTTGAGACCCAGCTCCGCGAAGTTCAGCCCGCCTGCGTAGGCGGCCCGGTCGGGCACGCCCTTGAGCTCGCCCTCGGTGTCGAAACTCCACGCGTGATAGAAGCAGGAGAACACCTTCGCGTTGCCCGATTCCTGGCGGCAAACCATCGCTCCGCGATGGGTGCACGAGTTGTGGAAGACGTTGATCTGCCCGCTCTTTGCGCTACGCACCATGAAGACGGGCCGACCGGCGACGGGCCGTCGAACGAAGTCGCCCGGCCGCGGTATCTCGGACTCGTGCCCGACGTAGAGCCACGATCGTGCGAAGACCCGCTCTACCTCGTCCCGAAGTATCTGGGGCGAGGTCATCGCGGACCGATGCACCCGAAACGCGTTGTTCTGTCGGTCATCGACGACGATCGGTGCGATCGGCATCGACGCCACGTCGACCCTGGGTTCGGTCCCGGTGCTCACGGGCAATCCAGATAGTTCGCCACCAGCGCCGAGAATTCCTGCGCCCGTTCGATTTGAGTCCAGTGTCCACACGCGCTGAAGACGTGGAGGTCGGCGTTCGGAAACAAGCCCAGCATCGTGACGGAGACGGCGAGCGGTACCACCTTGTCTTCGCGACCGTGGACCAACAGGGTAGGAATCCTGATCGCGCGGACCTCTTCCTCGGTGATACCGAGCTCGGATCCCTTGTGCCGCGGGTCCTGGAATATCGCCTGGTACGCCTCGAACGCACCGTTGGCCACGCTGGCCTCGTAACGGATCCGCACCAGGTCGTCGGTGATCATCGTGGGATCCACCGCGAAGTAGTTGCGCAACAGGTCGCGCATGGCGTCCGGTGATGGGCGGTATGCGCGCAGTGCCGCCAAGCCCTCGGTCAGCGTCATGCCGATGCCGGGGGCGCCCATCAGCACCATCTTCGTGATCCGATCAGGCTGGTCGGTAGCCATCTGCATCGCGATGCGGCCACCGAGCGAGTTCCCCACGATCGAGGCGCTTTCGATTCCGAGTGCGTCGAGGAATGCCCACACGTGGTCGGTCCATGTCCGCAGCGAGTACACGACGTCCGCGGGACGTTCGGTGTCGCCGAAGCCGACGATGTCGGGCGCCAACACCCGGAAGTCCTTCGCGAGCGTCCCGATGTTGTTTTGCCAGTTGGCAGTTGCCGATACGCCGGGCCCTGACCCGTGCAGCATGACCACCGGATGGCCCGATCCCGCTTCTAGATAGTGAGTCCTGATGCCCCCGGCGTCGATGTCGTGCGGTGTGGCCACCGGTGGGGAAGCGGTGTGCAGGGTCATTGCTGACGTCCTTCCTCGAAGACGGCAAAGCACTTGTTGGAATTGAAGACATCCGTGGTGACCAATTCAGACCACGCCAGTTCGAGACCCAGTTCGTCTGCGGCGCCGGTCAGGCAGAACCAATTGAGCATTTCGTGCTGCCCCGAATCGACTACGTCCCGAGTGGGAGTGGATTGCCAGGCGTCGTAGTCGGCATCGACGAGCAAGTCGTAAAGCCGTCGATCGGCGGTGGTGTCGGGGGTGATGTGCCAGGTCTTGTCGGTCAAGAAGGCGTGCGACCAGCTCGACGAGGCGACGAGTGCCACCCGCAGATCGGTTTCGGTAAATGCTTGGGCGACGGCCCTGCCAAGGGCGAAGCAGCGGCCCGGGGTGGGCCCGACTGGGTCGAGCCGTTCTTGGGCAATCTCGGCGAATCTGGCTAAGCCACCCCGCCTCGCGATCGCGTGCTGCCCATAGCAATTCACCGTGATCGGAATGATGGGATAGGGAAATTCGGTCCCTGCGTGCTCGTAGTCGAGGAAGAGTTGGGTGTTGGCGATGGAGTGGGGGAACGGTACTCCGGTGCGCTTCTGATAGGAGTACGCGATGTCGAAACCGCGACGGATCAGTTCGTCCGTGAGACGCCGTGCCCCCTCGGGGTCGCCGTGCAGCGTCATCCTCGTTTCGTCGGGCAAGTTCCAGGCATTGGGGCTGCCGCGATTGTTCATCACCTCGAAGGGGTCGACCTCGAGGTCACCGTAGGCCAGCACGCAGAAGGGAGGGACGACTTCCTCGCGGAAGTTCTC
>JAVHWG010000472.1:0-4305 GCA_032159965.1 Mycobacterium sp. | reverse complement strand
GGGATTGCTCTTGTCATCGATCACGGAAACCAGGTACTGCATCGGAAGATCATCTCCTGTGGTGTCAGGACAGCGTGGTTCGGTGGTCAGGGACTTCAGGCCGTTGCATACTGCGGGCGCCCGGCCGGACGGTAGACCTGGATCGTCACGCCTTTCGAGTCGACTCGCGACTCGACCAGGTCGAGCGCAAGATCCAGGCTGGTCTCTGGGAACAATCGCGCGCCCTGGCCGAGGATCACCGGGATCACGATCAGAGTCATCTCGTCGACCAGATCGTTCTCCAGCAGCCACCGGGTGAGGGCGCCACTGCCGTGCACCTGCAGCTCGCCCCCGGGCTGGGCCTTCAGCTCACTGATGGCCGCCGCGACGTCACCGCGGAGAACGGTCGTGTCCTCCCAACGCGGCGCGGTGAGCGTGGTCGAGGCAACGTACTTGAGGGCCTCGTTCAAGGCCACGCCGATGGGATGTGCGCGCATCTGGTCGATTGATCCCCAGGAGCCGGCGAACAGCTCGTAGGTGCGCCGGCCGAACAGGAACGCCTCTGCGCGCTGGTAGGTCTGCGTGATGAACGTCCTGGTCTCGTCGTCGCCCTTCCCCCGGGCCCATCCGCCGCGCTCGAATCCGTTCCTGCGGTCATCCGACGCGGCGCCGTTTCCTTGCATCACTCCATCGATGGTGACCTGAGTCATGGTCGTCAGCTTCATGATGCGGTTCCTTTGCCTGGCGCCGCCCCTCGTGAGCGGCTTCACCCCTGCTACGAACACCACCGCCCCGATCCGACACCGCGTGCCGTACTCATCTGGCACCCCTTTGTGTCAAGACGCGGTGGGCAGTGCGGTTCTAGTCTTGGGGTTGGCGGGTCCGGGAAGTGGCTTGTCCGAAGAGTCGATGTCGGGGTGTGAGTCGGCCGCGCTGGAGACAGAGTCGTTCCCTGGTTGCCCTCCCGGGCTCGCCGCTTCGCGTCGTTGCTGGTCGGCGAGCATGCGGGCGTAGACGACGTTGGACAGGCGCCGTTTCAATGCGCGCATGGCCATCATCGAGGGCATGCCGCCGGCCTTGCGGGCGTCGTAATAGACGCGGCCTTCGGTCGGGTGGCGTAGTTGGACGACGGCCATGATGTGCAGCGCCCGGTTGATGCGGCGGTTGCCCGCGCGGGAGAGCCGGTGGCGTTGCTGGTCGCCCGAGGACGCGTCCAGGGGAGCGGTGCCGTTCCAGGAGGCGAACCGGTCACGGTCGGCGAAGCGGTGGATGTCGCCGACGTCGGCGAGCAGCCGGGCTGCGGACGAAGGGCCGATGCCGTGCAGGTCCAGCAGAGTTGAGCCGCGGGCCACGACGAGGGCGGTGAGTTCCTTCTTCAACGCTTTGATCTTTCGGTCGGTCGCCTCGAGCTCGCCGATCAGCTCGACCGCGAGGCGACGGCGGGTCTTGCCGGGTAGGTCGCGCGGCTTGATCGTCGCGATCAGCGAGCGGGCCTGCTGCGCGGACAGGAACTGCTTCGCTCCGCCCGGGAACAGCTCCAGCAGCAGGCGATGCAGCCGGTTCACCGTCTGGGTTCGGGCGCGACCTAGCTCGTCGCGGCGATCGGCCAGCATGCCCATCACCACCAGGTCGTCATCGACCTCGACCTGCACCAGCCCCGGCGTGCGGAGCGCGACCATCGCCACCGAATGCGCGTCGACGGGGTCGGTCTTGCGGCCGTTGCCGGTGGCGAACACACGCACCTGCGCCGACAGCTTCGGCGGCACGTCCAGGACCGTCTCGCCGTCATGCACGAGACGGTGCGCGACGTGTTTGCCGATGCCGTTGCACCCCTCGACCGCCCACACCCGTTCGTTGAACCGCCGGCCCTCGGCCAGCATCGCCCGATAGCCGATCTTGTCCGTGCCGAAGCGGCCCTTGGTCAGCACCCTCCCGAGCTCGTCGACAACCTCAATCGTCGCCGAGCGCTTGTGCGGATCCATCCCGATGATCACAACAGCCATCGGTGTCCTCCTCACTCATCGCCGTGACAGGAAGCAAGGAGGGCACCGCTACTTCGAGCAGAACAAACCCCTTTCCAGCCTCTCCCTGCACGGTGCCCGACGAGACCGCAAGCCAGATGAGAGCCACACCAAAGACCGGTGGGCAGCCGCGAATAGAGAGCGTCTCGCCGAACACCTGGACCGAGTCTGGCCGGACATCGATCCTGCGAGAAGTCTCTAAGTAGCCGCATGGCGGCGCTGGCCGCTCACGCGGGGGCAGCGGCTCAGCCGCTCATGCCGACGCCGTCGTCGCCTCGCTGCGCCAGCTCGCTGCGCATCCGGGGGACGTTGCACCTTGGGCGGCGACGACGCCCCGTCGCCGTTCGGGACCGTGCGCCGGGCACGGTGCGACGATGGTCCGGTGACGGAAACGGACGCGTCATGCTTGCTGTGTGACCCGCCCCGGGCCGCTGCCGCGTTCGGTCGCCGTACCGTCTGGCAGAGCCGGCTCTGGCGTCTATCGCTCGTCGAGGCCGGGTCGCCCGTTCTCGGGTTCGGGCACCTGGAGACTGTCCGCCACATGCCTTATGTGACCGACCTGGACGGTGAAGAAGCGGCGACACTGGGGTCCACCCTCGCGCGTGTGACCAGTGCCCTCCGGAAGGTCACCGGGGCGGACCTGGTCTATGTGTACGTGTTCGGCGACAGGGTCGCTCACCTCCATTTCAACCTTGCGCCGCACCGTGACGGGGACGCCGTCGTCGGCGGCCCGGGCTTGACGCGTCCCGATGCGCCGGACGTGTCGACGTCCGAACTGATCGAGATAAGCCGTCGGGTCGAGCTCGAGCTCGAGCTCGGCGAGCAGGCGTGAGCTGCGGTACCGCCCGCTCATCCCACAGACCTCGTGCGAATCTGCCGATGTGCGGGGCCTCGTAGAGGCGGCACGATCCAAATGCACTGCGACGGGCCGGCAATCGCCCGGACATGCCGATAGAGCGGGTGCGCGCGCACCTACCTAGTGGACGAGCGCCGCCCCGCGGCAGTCGACCCACGCGACCTCTCGCCATGAGTCGTGGTGAGGTCCGGTCACCGTGATCTCGCCGAACCTGATCTTCACTGTTGTTCCGGGCGTGCTCAGGCAGGCGGGCCACCCGCTGTCGTGGGAGCTGCCGCTCTTGTCGACCCACGCGACGCTGTCCACGATGCCGTAGGCCCATTCGTCGACCTTGACCGATGCCTGATGGTTGCCCACGTACGCATTGCCGGTAAGGGCCTTCAGCCGATTTCCGTCTCTCGTTCCGACGGCGTAAGCAACGATGGCAACGAGCACCAGCAACAACGTAACGAATACGGCTCCGGCGGCGGGACCGCTGCGCCACGTGGGCGCTTCCCCCGGACGAGGCATGACCCGTGTGTCAGACACTATGCGCTCCCGTCAACGGACTGAGAAGGCAGTTTGGCCCCTTCGCGCTCTGAAGCGCTAGTCCGCGTGACAACCGCTATGGCGCGGATGGTGCGCCCGGAGATGCCGAGATCCGGTCGTGACAGACCTCGCCAGGCGAGCGGTGAATCGTACTGAAAGGCCCAGATTCCGGGGCCTGGAGCGGAGGGCGTGGGATTCGAACCCACGGTCAGGGATCACCTGACAGCGGTTTTCAAGACCGCCGCACTAGGCCACTATGCGAGCCCTCCTAGATGCCCGAACGTACCTGAGGGTTCGCCAGTAACGCGCCGGGTCCGTCAGACGTCGTTCAGGATGCGCTGCTCATCGTGGACGAATGACGACCACCATCGTCCGGAGTTCGAGCGACAACCATCAATCGGCCTCCGACGACACCGGCGTCGCGAGCAGGTGGCGCCGACCGGTTACCTGGTTGATCGTGGTGGCAGTGCTGCACGCCGCGTCGCCGCTCATCGTGCTCGGCGCCCACTGGTGGTTCGGTATCGACGAGACCGTCTACCTGAGCCAGATCAACGGGCACGTCCCAGCGGCCGGCTTCTCCGCCCCACGGGCGCGCGGAACGACCTTCATCGCCGCGCCGGTGACGTTGCTGACGACCTCGGTCTCCGCGGTGCGGATCTGGGTGTCCGCACTGTCCGGCCTCGGCCTCTTCGTCGCGTTCCAGCCGTGGCTGCGCCTGCGCAGCGGGAACGTGGCGCCGCTCGCCGCGCTGATGTTCGCCACGGTATGGAGCGTCATCTTCTATGGCTTCGCGGTCATGCCGAACGAGTGGGTGGCGCTGGCCGCACTCGCTGCGTGCGGGTACCTGCTCCGCTTCCTCAGCACGGGCCAGCGGCGGTATCTCGTCGGCGTCGGCATCGCCATGGCACTGGTAGCGCTGTT
>JAVHWG010000464.1:0-17929 GCA_032159965.1 Mycobacterium sp. | reverse complement strand
GACAGCGGACTTGCGCCATCGCCGAGCCAGCCCCAGACTTGATCATCAGGCACACCGAAACCGGGGTCTATGAGGAGTTGATGGTGAGCGTCGACATCGCAATGATGGCGAAAATTGCAGGTGCAGGAGTTGCGGGGCTGGCTGCGGCGGTGATCTCCGCTCCGGGCGCCTACGCAGATCCGCCCGTTCCTGCGCCCCCGCCGGGGCCTGACACCGTGTCCGCTTCCGCGCCTGCCCCTGCCGATGGCCTCCAGACAGCGTTGCCGCCCGAAGGCGTTCCGCACCTGCCCAGCCCGGAAAATCTGCCCTACGACACCAGCGGCGAGCCGGTCGGCCCGCAATCCGGCCCCGGTACGACTTACGCCCGCGACATCTGGAACTCGATGCAGACCCAGGACATTTCCTGGAAGCAGGGCATTCTCCTGCTCATCGCGCAGCGCCCGATGAATGCGAACGCCACCCCCCCACCCGGCATGTCGTCGAGCCCGCAACAGCAGGGACCCGCAGCCGGGCCGGCACCCGACGGAGCGCCGGCACCCGACGCCGGACCTGCTCCGGCAGGACCGCCGCCCCTGCCGCCCGGCTACGTGCCGCTGAACCCCTCGCCTTAACGCGCCACGGTTCACATTCGGGGTGACGATTCGTTTCCCCGGCTCCCTCCTCGGCTACTCAGCCAGAGAACGATGAGACAGGCCCCGGTTGCGCCGTGCCCGTCTTACGGATCGAGGAGGAGGATCGCGATATGACCGAGGACCTCCTTGACGACCTGATCGCCGAGCTCCCGGACGGCGCTGTCGTCACCGATCCCGCGAAGACCGACAAATACCGGCAGGACCGGGCCTTCGACCCGTCAGCGGGCAAGCCCATGGCCGTGGTGCGGCCCCGGCGGACCGAGGAAGTGCAGACGGTACTGCGCTGGGCAAGCGAGCACGGCGTCCCGGTGATCCCCCGTGGTGCGGGCACGGGATTGTCGGGCGGTGCGACGGCGCTGGACAACGCGATCGTCTTGTCGACGGAGCGGATGCGCGACATCACCGTCGACCCGGTGACACGCACCGCCGTCGTGCAGCCAGGGCTGTTCAACGCCGAGGTCAAGAAGGCCGTCGCCGAGCATGGTCTGTGGTATCCGCCCGATCCGTCGTCGTTCGAGATTTGCAGCATCGGCGGGAACATCGCTACCAACGCGGGCGGTCTGTGCTGCGTCAAGTACGGCGTCACCACCGACTACGTGCTCGCCCTGCAAGTGGTGCTGGCCGACGGCACCGCGGTGCGGCTGGGCGGTCCACGTTTGAAAGACGTTGCGGGACTGAGCTTGACAAAGCTGTTCGTCGGTAGCGAAGGAACGCTGGGTGTGATCACCGAAGTCACCTTGCGGCTGCTGCCGAAGCAGAATCGGTCGAGCACGGTGGTGGCGGCGTTCGCGTCTGTCGACGCTGCGGTCAGCGGTGTGCTGGCCGTCTCCAGCCGGATGCGCCCGTCGATGCTCGAGTTCATGGATGCCGTCGCGGTCAACGCGGTCGAGGACAAGCTGAAAATGGGCCTCGATCGCGATGCCGCGGCGCTGGTGATCGCCGGCTCCGACGAGCGTGGCAGGTCCGCGGGCGAGGACGCCGAGCTGATCGCCGCGGTGTTCACGGAAAACGGCGCGACGGAAGTGTTCTCGACCGACGACCCCGAGGAGGGGGAAGCTTTCGTGGCCGCTCGCCGGTTCGCGATTCCCGCCGTGGAAGCCAAAGGGACGCTCCTGCTCGAGGACGTCGGCGTACCGCTGCCCAGGCTGGGCGATCTGGTGACCGGAATCGCGCAGATCGCAAGCGACCGCGACGTGATGATCTCGGTGATCGCGCACGCGGGCGACGGCAACACCCATCCGCTGATCGTGTACGACCCCAGCGATGCGGCCATGAAGGAGCGGGCCGAGAAGGCGTTCGGCGAGATCATGGACCTTGCGGTCGGGTTGGGCGGCACGATCACGGGCGAGCACGGGGTCGGACGTTTGAAGCGGCCGTGGCTCGCGGGTCAGATCGGGCCCGACGCGATGGCGCTGAACCAGAAGATCAAGCAGGCCCTGGACCCGGCCGGAATCCTGAACCCGGGCGCAGCGATCTAGAGACCAGCGCGCGCGTCGTCGGCGTCGCCGCTCGCCAGCCGCCGAGACTGCGGTGAGATCGCGGTTTCGGGCGATTTTGCGATCTCCCCGCAGTCTCGTGGGTCGTGGGCATTGACAGATCGGCCCTATGTGTCGTATCCATGAGACATGACTGCGACTTTGTCTCATAACGCCCCCGCGACGTTCGAGCTCGCCACCGCGGAAAGCTGGCGGAACCCGTGGCCGATGTACAGAGCCCTGCGTGATGACGATCCCGTCCACCATGTGATCCCGCCGGGGCAGCCCGACCAGGACTATTTCGTGCTGTCCCGCCATGCCGACATCTGGTCCTCGGCGCGCGACCATGAGACGTTCTCGTCGGCACAGGGCCTCACGGTCAACTACGGCGAATTGGAATTGATTGGGCTGCAGGATAATCCGCCGATGGTGATGCAGGACCCGCCGGTTCACACCGAATTCCGCAAGCTTGTGTCGCGCGGCTTCACACCGCGGCAGGTCGAGGCGGTCGAGCCAGCGGTGCGAACGTTCGTCGTCGAGCGGCTGGAGCGACTGCTCGCGGCCGGGGGCGGCGACATCGTGACGGAGCTGTTCAAGCCGCTGCCGTCCATGGTGGTGGCGCACTACCTCGGAGTGCCGGAAGAGGACCGCACACAATTCGACAGCTGGACCGAGGCGATCGTCGCGGCGAACACCGCGGAGGGCGGCATCGCGGGTGCCCTGGCGACACTCGGTGACGCGGTCGGGTCGATGATGGCCTACTTCACCGAGCTGATCGAGCGCCGCCGGAAGGATCCGGCCGACGACACCATCTCCCACCTGGTCGCGGCTGGCGTGGGCGCCGACGGTGACATCGCGGGCACGCTGTCGGTGCTGGCGTTCACCTTCACCATGGTCACCGGGGGCAACGACACCACAACCGGAATGCTGGGCGGCGCGGTGCAGTTGTTGCACCAGCGTCCGGACCAACGCCGACTGCTCGCCGAAAAACCCGGGCTGATCCCCGATGCGGTCGACGAATTCCTCAGGCTGACCGCGCCGGTGCAATGCCTGGCCCGCACCGTGACCCGCGATGTCACCCTGCATGACACGACGATCCCCAAAGGCCGCCGGGTGTTGTTCCTGTACGGGTCGGGCAACCGGGACGAGCGTCAATATGGGCCCGACGCAAGCGAACTCGACGTCACCCGCCGCCCCGCCAAGATCCTCACATTCAGTCACGGCGCACACCACTGCCTTGGTGCCGCTGCCGCCCGGATGCAATCCCGTGTGGCGTTGACCGAATTGCTCTCTCGCTGCCCGGATTTCGTGGTCGACGAGGACGCGATGGTGTGGGCGGGCGGCAGCTACGTACGGCGTCCGCTGTCGATCCCGTTCACCCCGACACGCTGATGCCGGGCGATTGGCTGGCCGCGAACCGCACCGAGGTGGCGGCCGACCGAATTCTCGATGCCGCCGCGCGGCTGTTCACCGAGCACGACGCCGCGTCGGTGGGAATGAACGAGATCGCCAGCGCGGCGGGCTGTTCGAGGGCCACGCTGTACCGCTACTTCGAGAACCGCGATGCGTTGCACACGGCGTTCGTCAACCGGGAGGCATACCGGCTGAACAACGAACTCGCTGACGCGTTGGCGGGCGTGACCGACCCAGGTGAGCGGCTCATCGCCGGCGTCACCACAGCGTTGAGAATGGTTCGCAACAGTCCGGCGCTGGCTTCGTGGTTCGCCAGGACGGAGCGGCCGATCGGCGGTGAGTTCGCGGAACGATCGGAGGTGATCGAAGCCTTGACGACCGGCTTTCTCGGCTCGCTGGGCTCAACCGACCCGGCGGCGGTGGACCGACGGGCCCGCTGGCTGGTGCGGGTGATCACGTCGCTGTTGCTCTTCCCTGGCCGCGACGAGGCAGACGAGCAGCGGATGCTCGAGGAGTTCGTCGTCCCCAACGTCGTCGGGTCGTTTGCCGAGTCGTAACGCGGGGTACCAGGGCGGGCATGAATACACGGATGTTGATCCTGGTGGCGGGTGCGGTGTTGCTGGTGGCCGGGGTGATTGGCCTGCTGGTACCGGTGTCGGCCAACGGCGGCGGCGACAAGAGCGTCAGCTGCGGCAGTGCGTTGGTCAGTGACTTGTCGGAGGCCAGAGCAGCGGACAACAATGTGAGCAACAAGGGTGCGGACGTGGCTAAGGATCTCGGCGCGGGTTCGCTTGCTCCCGCGATCCCCGGCCAGACCAGCTACATGGCCGCCTGCAATTCCGAACTGGGCAGTCGCCGGACGTGGACCATTCCGCTGGCAGTCCTGGGTCTGCTGGTGATCGGCGGTTCGTTCTTCGTGCGCGGGCGCGCGACAACAGCGCGCTAGGAGCGGACACGAGTGATCCGGTGCAGCAGCCACGCGAGCGGCACCGTCATGACGAACGTGACCAGGAAAAGCCCGGCCATGTTGCCGGTGTAGACGTGCCAGTGCAGCACGTCGACCATCGCGATCTCCATCACGATGAGGTGGATCAGGAAGATCTCGTAGGAGATCTCGCCGAGCCACACCATCGGCCGGCTGGCCAACACCCGTGAGTACCAGCCGCGGTCACCCAGCGCCAACGGCGCCACCGCCAGCGTGGCGATCACCGCGTAGAACCCGCTTTTGACCAGTGCCGCCGGCAGCCCCGCGGGCGACGTGGTCGGCTCGCCCGCGATCGGCGTCGACGCGATCAGGTAGCAGACCAGCGCCAGGGGCAAGCACACCACGGCGTACCACTGCCGGCCCATCGGTGCCAGCACGGCGAGCATCATTCCGCCGACGAACCACGCCAGGTACGGAGGCAGCCAAAGCCGGGCCCCGTCGGGCAGCACGTCGGTGGTGTGCACCAGCACCAGCCAGGCCGGGGTGATCAGGCCCAGCGCGAGAACCCCCGTCAACAGCAGGCCCGGACGCCAGCGGCGCCGGCACAACACCGTCAGGAGCAGGTACGCCAGCACCGGCAACGCGACGTAGAACGCCACTTCCACGGCCAGGCTCCACATTTGTGTAAGCCCTTGGTGCAGGTACGAATACAGGTAGCGGTCGGTATAGGCCTGCGTCAGCGTCAGGTTCCGTGCCAGGCCCACCAGGCTGTGTCCGGGGTTCGGGTAGCCGGTTCGGTAGTGGTAGATCACGTACGCGACCACGACCGTGACCGCATACGCGGGCATGATGCGGCGCACCCGGTGCCACGCATAGCGCGCGACCGACGGGGGTGGCCGGTCTTCGGCAACCGCGCGCACCCACGGGCCGAACAGCAGGAACCCCGACAGCACGAAAAAGATCGGCACGCCGATCTCCATCCGTGACAAGACAAGCCCGGTGTATCCGTGCGCGTATTTGCCCGTCGTGTATGCGGCGTGTGTCCCCAGCACCAGCAGCGCCGCCACCGCGCGGATCCCGGTCAGCGAGGCGACCCGCTCGGCTTTCGACACCGACTCCAGTCCGCCCTGCGCGTCGAGCCCCGGCGACCGCCCGCCGGAAGCATCTCGCGACAGGGTCATGACTGTTGTCGCCGGGGCTTTCCCCCGGACCGCCGGTCGGGCTGGAGATTGATCAGCACACCCGAGATGCGAGTACGTTCCAGCGCTTTCAGCGTGTCCCGTGACAACTGCGCGGGCAGCTCGACGAGCGAGTGATCAGGTTGAATCGAGATGTGACCGAAGTCGCTCCGGTGCAAGCCGCCCTCGTTGGCGATGGCGCCGACGATCGCGCCCGGCCCAATCCGATGCCGCTTGCCGACGTCGATGCGGTAGGTCGCCATGCTCTGGTTTGTCCTGCGCGGCTTGGCATCCCGCTCCGATCGCTCCGGACGCTCCTTGCGGCGTTCCGGGGGCGGTTCCGGCCGCATCAGGAACTCCGCACCGCCGCGGGACTGAACCGCCAGGGCCGCAGCGATATCCGCCATCGGCACGTCGTGCTCGTGTTCGTACTCCTCGACGAGGCGACGGAAGAGCTCGATTCCCGGCGCGCCGAGCGCCTCGGTGAGCGAGTCGCGGAACTTGACCACCCGTTGAGCGTTGACGTCGTCGACGGTAGGCAGCTGCATCTCGACGAGCTTCTGACGAGTGGCCTTCTCGATCGCGTTGAGCAGGTAGCGTTCCCGTGGCGACACGAAAAGCAGCGCGTTGCCACTGCGTCCCGCCCGGCCGGTGCGGCCGATGCGGTGCACATAGGACTCCGTGTCCTGCGGGATGTCGTAGTTGAGAACGTGCGAGATCCGCTCGACGTCCAGTCCGCGGGCCGCGACGTCCGTGGCGACCAGGATGTCGACGCTGCCGTCCTTGAGTGCCGCGATCGTGCGCTCCCGCTGCGGTTGAGGGACATCCCCGTTGATCGCCGCGGCCGAAAACCCGCGCGCGCTGAGCTTTCCGGCGACCTCTTCGGTGGCCTGTTTGGTGCGGACGAACACGATCATCGCCTCGAACGGTTCGACCTCGAGGACCCGCGTCAGCGCGTCCATCTTCCGCGGCCCCGCGACCTGGAGGTAGCGCTGCGTAATGTTGTCCGCTGTACCGGTTTTGGCCTTCACGGTGACTTCCACCGGGTCGTGCAGATACTTCGTGGTGATCTTGCGGATCGCCGAGGGCATCGTCGCGGAGAACAGTGCAACCTGCTTGTACTCGGGCGTATTGGCGAGGATGCGTTCCACGTCCTCCGCGAAGCCCATCTGAAGCATCTCATCGGCCTCGTCGAGCACCATGAAGTCGAGCCGGGACAGATCCAGCGTGCCGCGTTCGAGGTGGTCGATGATCCGGCCCGGGGTCCCGACGACGACATGCGCGCCGCGCTTCAGGCCCGCCAGCTGCATGCCGTAGGACTGGCCGCCGTAGATCGGCAGCACGTTGATCCGCGGCAGGTGGGCGCCATACCGACGGAAGGCCTCCGCCACCTGCAGTGCCAGCTCGCGCGTCGGGGCCAGCACCAGCGCTTGCGTGTATTTGTTCTCGGGTTCGATCTTGGACAGGATCGGGATCGCGAACGCCGCGGTCTTGCCGGTGCCGGTCTGGGCCAGTCCGACCACATCGGATCCGGCCATCATCGCGGGGATCACCGCCGCCTGCACCGCAGACGGTGACTCGTAACCGACGTCGCTGACCGCCTGCAACACCGCGGGATGGATGTGCAGGTCGGCGAACGAGGTGGCGGGAGGTGAAGCACCCTGATCAGGCAATGTCATCGAGTGCAGAGTCTAATGGCTCGGCTCCGTGCCGATTGTCGCTCGGCAAGCGCTCGCTCCGTGCCGATTGTCGCTCGGCAAGCCTCGCTCCGTGCCGATTGTCGCTCGGGCAAGCCTCGCTCCGTGCCGATTGTCGCTCGGGCAAGCCTCGCTCTGTCGGCCCCGCCTGCCGTGAAAGCCGCCCCGACGCCGGTACCGTGCCCAACTGTGAGGAGGCCCGCAGTATCCGTCGCGGCCGCCCCGGTCGCTGTGATCGCCGCCCTGGTGACGCTGGCCGGTTGCGGCGCCGGTGACTCGACCGTCGCCAAGACGCCGCAACCACCCGCTTCGGTTGCCACAACACCACAGGCACAGCCGCCACCGCCGGCACCCAACGCGCCGCCGCCTGCCCCCGCCGCGCCGAACGACCCGTGTGCCGTCAATCTGGCCTCCCCCGAAATCGGCAAAGCGGTGGCCGGACTGCCCCCCGACCCCCGCAGCGGGCAGGCGTGGAGCTCCGAGCCGGTCGCCGGGAACTTCAACGAATGCGCGCAGCTGTCGGCGGTCATCGTCAAGGCCAACACGAATGCCGGCAATCCGAACACCCGCGCGGTGATGTTCCACCAGGGCAAGTTCATTCCGACCGGCGTACCGGATACGTTCGGGTTCAACGGGATCGACTCGTCGGCAAGCACCGGCGACATGGTCGCCCTGAAGTACTCCAGCGGCGTGTCCGGACTGGACAGCACGGTCCGCTTCCGGTGGAACGGCAATAGCGTGGAGCTCGTGGCCAACACGGCATAGCCCTGGAGTGTCGGTGGGCTGCCATACAGTGGCTGCGTGTTCGTCGACGACGGCAGTGTCATCTACAGCGCATCGGACCTCGCCGCGGCGGCCCGCTGCGAGTACGCGCTGCTGCGGTCGTTCGACGCGCGACTGGGTTGGGGGCCACCCGTCGCCGAGGACGACGAACTGCTGGCACGCACTGCCCTGTTGGGTGGCGAGCACGAACATCGACACCTCGACGAACTACGCTCGGCGGCCGACGATTCGGTGACGGTGATCGGGCGGCCCAGGTACACCTTGAGCGGGCTTACCGTCGCGGCTGAGCAGACCATGAGGGCGGTCGAGCGCCGCGCGCCGGTGATCTACCAGGCGGCGATGTTCGACGGCCGGTTCGCAGGGTTCGCCGACTTCCTCGTGTTCGAGGACGGGCGTTACCGACTGCGGGACACCAAGCTCGCCAGGTCGGTGAAGGTCGAGGCGTTGTTGCAACTGGCGGCCTACGCGGACGTGCTTGCCGCCGCCGGCGTACCCGTCGCCCCCGAGGTCGAGCTGGTACTCGGCGACGGAGCGTGCGCCAGTTACGCGGTCCACGAGCTGATTCCGGTGTACCGGCCGCGACGCGCCGAGCTGCAACGCCTGCTCGACGGACATTTCGCCGGTGGCACCGCCGTGCGGTGGGACAACCCCGATGTGCGCGCTTGTTTCCGGTGTCCGGAATGCACCATCCAGGTCCGCGTGCACGACGACCTGTTGCTGGTCGCCGGCATGCGGGTCAGTCAGCGTGCCCGGCTGATCGACGCAGGCATCACGACGACGACGGAGCTGGCCGCCTACCGGGGAAACGTGCCCGAGTTGTCAGCCAGAACCGTCACCGCGCTGCAAGCGCAGGCCCGCCTTCAGGTCGCACCGCGCGTTGACGGCAAGCCGGCGTACGAACTGGTCGACCTGCAGCCGCTGATGGTTCTGCCCGACGCCGACAAGGGTGACCTGTTCTTCGACTTCGAGGGCGACCCGCTGTGGACCGTCGACGGCAAGGAATGGGGACTGGAATACCTGTGGGGCGTGCTGAGCGTGAGCGACGAGTTCCAGCCGTTCTGGGCACATGACCGGGCCAGCGAACGTCAGGCGCTGGTCGACTTCCTGGCCATGGTGCGCAAGCGGCTGCGGCGCCACCCGCGCATGCACATCTACCACTACGCGGCCTACGAGAAGAGCACGCTGCTGCGCCTGGCCGGCCGGTACGGTGTCGGCGAGCACGACGTCGACGAACTTCTGCGCAACGGCGTCCTCGTCGACCTCTATCCGCTGGTGCGCAAAAGCATTCGGGTCGGTACCGAGAGTTACAGCATCAAGTACCTGGAGCCGCTCTACATGGGCAACGAGCTGCGCAGCGGCGAGGTGACCACGGCCGCCGACTCGATCACGCAATACGCGCGCTTCTGTTCACTCCGAGACCAGGGCCATACCGCGGAGGCAGCAGCGGTGCTCAAGGAGATCGAGGACTACAACCGATACGATTGCCGATCGACACGTCGTCTGCGCGACTGGATGGTCGCCCGTGCGATCGAATCAGGTGTCCCGCCGCGCGGCCCGCAGCCGGCGACGGAAGGCGGCACCATCGAGCCCGCGGACGACCTCGAACGCAGGTTGCTCAAGTTCGCGGGCGACGGCATCGAAGAACGCTCCGCCGAGCAGACCGCGGTCGCGATGATCGCTGCTGCCAGGGGATTCCACAAGCGCGAGGACAAACCGTTCTGGTGGGCCCATTTCGACCGCGTGAACAACCCGGTCGACGAATGGGCCGACAACGGGGACGTCTTCATCGCCGAGCAGGCTGAGGTCGTCATCGACTGGCATCAGCCGCCGAAGGCGCGCAAGCCTCAACGCCGCATCCGCCTGAGGGGTGAACTCGCCAACGGCGAACTCTGCCAGGAGATGTTCGCGCTCTACGACCCGCCTGCCCCCGACGGCCTCGCCGACGACCCGGACCGACGGGCGTTCGGTTCGGTCAACGTGGTCGAGTGCGACAACCCCGAGGCCCCCACCGAGGTCGTCGTCGTCGAGCGGCAGCCCAAAGGCGGCGACGTCTTCCCTCAGTTCCCGTTCGCCCTGACTCCTGGTCCGCCCATCAACACCAAGCCGTTGCAGGATTCCATCGCCGACACCGCGGCCCTGGTCGCGGCCGGCCTGCCGAGCCTGCCCCCCGACGCCGTCACGGACATCCTGTTGCGGCGGGCCCCACGCACGCTCAGCGGTGGCCCACTTCCGCGCGCGGGTGTGGTTGCCGATGACATCGCCGACGTCATCACCGCAGCGCTACTCGACCTCGATTCGTCGTATCTCGCGGTGCACGGTCCGCCGGGGACGGGCAAGACGTTCACGTCGGGGCGGGTCATCGCCCGGTTGGTCAACGATTACGGCTGGCGCGTCGGTGTGGTGGCGCAGTCGCATGCGGTGGTCGAGAACCTGTTCTGCGAGATCATGGAATCCGGGGTCGACGGCGCGCGCGTCGGCAAGAAGCTGAACACTGTCAGCACCGGCTGGACCGAGCTCACGAACCCCGAATTCGCCGCCTTCATCGCCGACAACAACGGTTGTGTGGTGGGCGGAACCGGATGGGACTTCGCCAATGCCAACAAGATTCCCCGCCAGGCCCTGGACTTGCTGGTCGTCGAGGAGGCCGGCCAGTACAGCTTGGCCAACACCATCGCGGTGGCCCCGTCCGCGCGCAACCTGATGCTTCTCGGTGACCCGCAGCAGCTTCCTCAGGTCAGCCAGGGCACCCATCCCGAACCCGTGAACGACTCCGCCCTGGGCTGGCTGGTCGACGGGCACCACACGCTGCCCGCCGAGCGTGGGTACTTCCTGGACTACTCGTTCCGGATGCACCCGGCGGTCTGTGGGCGGGTGTCGCGGCTTTCCTACGACGGTCTGCTGCGCGCGCACGAGGACGTCAGCGGCGCCCGCCACCTGGACGGGGTCGAGCCCGGCGTGCGAGTGCTGACGATCGACCACAACGGCAACTCGACGGACAGCCCTGAAGAGGCCGACGCCATCGTGTCCGCGATCAGCGACATGCTCGGGCGCACCTGGATTGACGAGCGCGGCGCGCGTCCGCTGGCGCAGCGCGACGTCCTGATCGTGACGCCGTACAACGCACAGGTCGTGACCCTGCGACGACGGCTGGACGACGCGGGCCTGCGCGAAGTGCGGGCGGGCACAGTGGACAAGTTCCAGGGCCAGCAGGCGCCCGTCGTGTTCATCTCGATGGCGGCGTCCACGGTCGACGACGCGCCGCGCGGCGTTTCGTTCCTGTTCAACAGAAATCGGCTCAATGTCGCGGTCAGCAGAGCCAAATATGCCGCCGTGATCGTGCGTTCTGCGCTGCTGACCGACTACCTGCCTGCCACCCCGGATCGCCTCGTGGAGCTGGGCGCGTTTCTGTCGCTTGCTTCGCCGGGGACACCCGGGTGAGCGATCTGGCAGGCCGGCTCGCCGCCGTCGTCGGCAGCGGCCATGTGAGCACCGATCCCGACGTGCTGGCCGCCCGCAGCGTCGACCACACCGGCCGATACCGGGGACGGGCCTGCGCGCTGGTGCGCCCTGCGTCGGCCGAGGAGACGGCGGTGGTGCTGTCGCAGTGCCGCGACGCCGGTGCGCACGTGACGATCCAGGGTGGCCGAACGTCGTTGGTGGCGGGCACGGTTCCCGAGCACGACGATGTGCTGCTGTCCACCGAGCGGCTCGCCGAGGTCGGCGACCTGGACACCGGCGAGCGCCGAGTGCGGCTCAGCGCAGGAGTCACGCTCGGCGGCGTCCAGCGGGCGGTGGTGCGCGCCGGCCTGTTGTTCGGCGTCGATCTTGCCGCGCGGGATTCGGCGACGGTCGGCGGCATGGCGTCCACCAACGCGGGAGGACTGCGGACCGTGCGCTACGGGAACATGCGCCAGCAGGTGATCGGTATCGAGGTGGTTCTGCCCGACGGCTCAATCATGCGGCGGCACAGTGCTGTCCGCCAAGACAACACCGGCTACGACTTGACATCGCTGTTCGTCGGCGCCGAAGGCACACTCGGCGTCATCACCAGCCTCGACGTCCGGTTGCATCCCACCCCAGTGCACCGGATCACGGCGGTTGCCGGCTTCGAGCACCTGGCGGACCTTGTCGCGGCCGGCCAGCAGTTCCGTGAACTCGACGGCATCGCCGCACTCGAGCTGATCGATGCCCGCGGCCTCGAGATCACCGCTGCGCACCTCGACATCGCCTCACCGGTGGATGCGGCGTGGCTGCTGCTGATCGAAATGGCAGGTGAGTCTGACCTTTCCGACCGGTTCGCCGATGCGCTGGCGACCGCGCCCGTCAGCGGCGAACCCGCCGTCGGCGTCGACGCCGCTGCGCAGCAGCGCCTTTGGCGGCTCCGCGAAGCCATCACCGAGATCCTCGGGGTGTACGGTCCGCCGCTGAAGTTCGACGTATCGTTGCCGTTGCCGGCGATCACGCAGTTCGCACGCCAGTCGACGGAGCTCATCGCAGAGCACGCACCGGACGCGGTGCCGCTGTTGTTCGGCCACATCGGGGAGGGCAACCTTCATTTGAACGTCTTGCGCTGCAACATCTCCGGCGACCGGGAGCACGCAATGTACTCGGCGATGATGGATTTGATCGCGTCCTGCGGCGGCAACGTCAGCTCCGAACACGGGGTCGGTAGCCGTAAACGCGACTACGTCGGCATGTCGCGCGAGGCCGCCGATATCGTCGCGATGCGCACCATCAAGACCGCGCTCGACCCGACGGGCTATCTCAACGCCGCGGTCCTGTTCGACTAACCACCGGGCAGTGAGTGACGGCCGTAGTCCCCGCCGTCGGCGTCGGACCTGGAGAACTGTGGAGCATCGCGGGCCGCGTGCCTGCCCGCGGGCGGCTCGTCGTCGACCGCGCCGCTGTCCGTGACCGAGATCTCATCGAGAGGTTGAAAATTCGGCTCATGGTCGACGTGGAAGCCGTTGTGGGCGAATCCAATAGGCTCCACGGCGGAGTGAAGCCACTGCTCGGGCGGCTCGTGGTAGAGCGTTTCGTACACGTCCTTGGACCGCAGGGCGACCAACTCCGCGCGGGTGACGTCGGCCCGGGTGTTCAGCGGTTCGGTGTCATCCTCAGTGACCGGATCCTCACGCGAATCACCGACCGCGTCACGCGAATCACCGGCAGGCGGCGTGACCTTTGCGGGGACGAGCCGCGGTGGCTCCAGAAGATACTCGACGTAATCGTCGTCCTCGTCGAGATACTCGGCTTCGTCGTCGAGATGACCGCCGGAATGCTCGCCGGATCCACCCTCGCCGATCGCCGCGAACACATCGGTGCGCGCGTCGTCGTCATCGTCGTAACCACCCTGTGCGCCGGCGACTTCGCCCGCGCTCGGCGCAGACTTCATGCCCACCAGGAAGATCGCGGCGACGATGCCGAACAGTGCCACGAATGCCGGCAGCAGCATCGAGATCGACATCGCGGTCGAAAACGGCTCGTGCAGAAAGCCCGGCAGCCGAGTCACGGCGCCCTCACCGCGCGGCGCCCCTCCGGTGGACACCGGCAGCTCGTGGCTGATACGCCACGTCATGAACGCCGCCATGCTGGCGCTGCCCAACACCGATCCGACCTGCCGGGTGGCGTTGTAGACGCCTGACCCCGCTCCGGCCAACCGCGGTGGCAGATTGCGGGTCGCGGTGGCGGCCAGCGGCGCCCAGATGAACGCCATGCCGAGACCCATCGCCGCGAACGGCAAAGTGAGCCGCCAGATCGGGACGGTCGGCGTCATCTCGATGGACAACCACAGCAACGCGACCGACAACACGGAGAACCCGAAACCCACGATCGGGCGAGGCGGGAAGCGGTCGACGAGGCGACCCACGACCGGTGCGAGCAGCCCGGTGACCACCGCGGTCGGTGCCATCACCAGCGCCGAACTCGTCGGCGAAAGACCTCGCACGGATTGCAGATAGAACATCAGCGGCAGGACCATCGCCACCACGACAAAGCCCATCACCGTGATGCCGATGTTCGACAACGAGAAGTCCCGGTCGGCGAACACCTGCAGCGGGATCAGCGGTTCGTTCCTGTTGACGGACTGCCAGTAGACGAACGCGACCATCATGGCCACACCGCCGCCGATCGCGGCCCAGATCCACAACGCCCAATCGTGGCTCTGGCCCTCCTGCAGGCCGAAGACGATCAAGAACATCGCGACGCCCGAGAGCACCACCCCGAGAATGTCGAAGCCATGCCGGCTGGTCGGCAGGACCGGGATGAGCCACACCGCGAGCCCGAAGCCGACGATGCCCACGGGGACGTTGACGAAGAAGATCCACTGCCAGCCCAGTGAGTCCACCAGCGCACCGCCGGCCAGCGGGCCGACCAGCGTCGCCACCCCGGCCGTCGCACCCCAGACGCTCATGGCGACCCCGCGCCGCTCGGGCGGGAAGATCCGGGTGATCGTCGACAACGTCTGCGGGGTCAGTAACGCCGCGCCGAGGCCCTGCACCACGCGCGCGGCGATCAGCGTCTGGATCGAGCCCGCGAGTCCACACCACAGCGAGGCGCCGGTGAACACCGCCAGACCGACGAGATAGAGGTTCTTCGGGCCGAACCGGTCGCCGAGCCGCCCGGAGACCAGCAGTGGCACCGCGTACGCCAGCAGGTACGCACTGGTCACCCAGATCACCGCGTCGTAGTCGGTGTCGAGTTTCTCCATGATCCGCGGGTTCGCGACGGCGACGATCGTCGAGTCGACAAGGATCATGAAGAAGCCGACCAGCATGGCCCACAGCGCGCGCCACGGATTCGTCACGGGCTGGGTGAACCGGCCGACGGTGGTCACGTCGGCTCCAGCGAAGCGACGAATCCGGACAGCCACCCGAGCCTGGCCGCGGTCGTCGCCAGCATGTAGTCCAGCGCCGCCTTCTCACCAGGTGCCGTGCACCGCTCACCGAGCGCCCGCAACTCATCGGCGGTGTGTCGCAGTGCCTCGATCCGGTGACGCAGGGCCTGCACCGCGATGTCGTTGTCGAGGTGATGTATCTCGGAGAGCGCCACGACGAACTTCTCGAACTCGTTGACGGGACTGGCTACCAGCTCGCGCAGCCGCTCCCGGAGCGCGTCGGCGCCGGCGTCGGTCAGCTCGTAGGTGGTGCGCTCGGGCCGGTTTCCGCTGCGGCCGGTGGCGGCCTGGCGGATCAGCTTTTCCTCCGCCAGGCGGTTGACGACGTGATACAGCGAGCCTGGGCGCACTTTGAGCATCAGATCGCCACGCCTGGCGGTCAGCGTCTGGAACATCTCGTACCCGTGCATCGACCGCTCCCGCAGCAGAGCCAGCACAGACAGGCCCAGCGAGGTCACCTGGTAGGCCATGCAGACGTCCATTCCCCGTTGCGGCGCCGACTACTCCACTCGGAATAATCCCGTGCGACGGTACAACAACCGAACTAGTCGGGGGCCTGCTCGCCCGGGCCGGCATCCGCGAGGGCCTCGGCGTCACCGCGCCTCACCACCACGAGCAGCGCCACCAGCGCGATCGCCACCCCGGCGGCCATCACCACCGCCAGCGCGATCTGGTCGTTACCCAGCACACCGACTACCGGGGCGATCACGGCTCCGATGCCGAACTGTGCGGCACCGAGCAGTGCTGCCGCCGTGCCCGCGGCCTCATGGTGGCGGGACAGCGCGATGGCCGGAGCATTGGGGATGACAAGTCCCATCGCGGCCAGGACCAGCCAGACCGGCACGAGGAATGCGGCCAACCCGCCGACACGGGCCACCGAGATGACGACGAACGCCACCCCGACCACGACCGCTCCGCTCAGAGCCCACACCACGATCCGCTGCGGCGAAAATCGGTTCAGCAGAACGACATTGAATTGCGAGGCACTGATGAACGAGATCGCACCGCAACCGAACACGATGGCGAACACCTGCTGCGTCAGGCCGTAGCGGCCCTGCAGCACGAACGACGCACCGGCGATGTAGGCGAACAAGCCGGACATCGCGAGCGCCGCGACCAGCACCAGGGTGACGAAGCGTGCGTCGCGAAGCAGGTACCCGTACGTCGAGGCCACCGCCCCCAGCCGCAGGGGCCTGCGGTGCGCGGGCGGCAGCGTCTCGGGCAACGCGACCGCCGCCACCACGAGCAGGCCGGCCGCCAGCACCACGAGCACCGCGAACGTCCAGTGCCATGAGGCTTTCAGCAGCACCGCCGCGCCGAGCGAGGGCGCGACCACAGGTGCCACCCCCAGCACCAGCATCAGCCGCGACAGCACGCTCGCCGCCGCCGAGTCGTCGAACAAGTCGCCGACGACCGCGATCGCGACCACCATGGCCGCGGCGGCGCCGAAGCCCTGCAACACCCGGCCGACGCCGAGTACCTCGATGTTCGGCGCGATGAGGCACACCACCGACGCCACCATGTGCAATGCGATCCCGGCGATCAGCGGTCTGCGACGCCCGAGTGAGTCCGACAGCGGACCGACGATCAGCTGACCCAGCGCCAGCCCCGCCAGCGTGCCCGTCAGCGTCAGCTGCACCACCGACGACGAGACGGACAGGTCGGCGGCGATCTTGGGCAGAGCGGGCAGATAGAGGTCCAGAGTCAACGGACCCAGCGCAACGAGCGTCCCGAGCACCACGATGATCCGGGTTCGGCTCGTTGAGGCCGGCTGCGACCCGGTCGCCGCACTCATCACGTCCACACCCTGGGATGTTGCCATGAGTCCAACCAGCACCGCGCATCGCCGTTTTCTTCCCTGTGGCCGGTAGCCTGGTGAGATGAATGCCGCACGGAGATCGAGCGCGCAGACGCCAGCTGAGCCCGACGACCATGCAGGTGCTGCCGCGCGGGCGTTGTCGCACATCCTCGAGGTCAGCTCACGCGTGCAGGCGCCGGCCGTGTCGGCCTATGTCGAGCGGCTCCGCAAGGGCAAGCCCGACGCGACCCCTGCTGAGATCGTCACCAAGCTGGAGGGCCGTTACCTGACCGCGGTCACCGCGAGCGGTGCGGCCGTGGGCTCGGCCGCGGCGATCCCCGGCCTCGGCACGCTGGCGGCGATGTCCGCAGTCGCCGGTGAGACCGTTGTGTTCCTCGAAACCACGTCGTTGTTCGTGCTGGCCGTCGCCGAAGTTTACGGAATCCCGGCCGCGCACAAGGAGCGCCGTCGCGCCTTGGTCCTGGCGGTGCTGGTCGGCGACGACAGCAAGCACGCCGTGCGCGACCTGGTCGGCCCCGGCCGCACTGGCGGAGGGTGGATCGCGGAATCCGCGGCGGCGTTGCCGTTGCCCGCGGTGTCTCAGCTCAACAACCGGCTGATGAAGTACTTCGTGAAGCGCTACGCGCTCAAACGTGGGGCGATCGCGTTCGGCAAGATGCTGCCGATGGGTATCGGCGCGGTCGTCGGCGGCGGTGGCAACCGTTTCATGGGCCGCAAGATCGTCAGCAACGCCCGCAAGTCCTTCGGCCCGGCGCCTGCGCGGTGGCCGGTCTCCCTCCACATCCTTCCGTCGGCGAGCACGTCCAACTGAGCCCGTCCGCTCCGGCCGGGGAACATCGCCGTCCTCGCCGCGGACGTTGCTGAACGCGTTAGCCTTTAAAGCGGAACATTGAGCGCCTATGAGCGCTCGCGCAAAGAGGAAAAGCGCCGCGACGACGCTTTCCCGAGGAGGAATCGAGGCGAGCGACTGCCGTGAGCAGTTCACCTTCACCATTCGGGCAGAACGAGTGGCTGGTCGAAGAGATGTATCGCAAATACCGGGACGACCCCACGTCGGTGGACCCGAGTTGGCACGAGTTCCTCGCCGACTATTCACCGGAATCCGGCGGCAA
>JAVHWG010000436.1:0-3827 GCA_032159965.1 Mycobacterium sp. | reverse complement strand
GAGGAGGTCGGTGGGCGTGCGGCCGTAATGCTCGCCGGACGGCCGGAACCCGGCGCCTTCGAGCAGCATGACAAGCGGAATCTTGTTGCGCAGCGCCAGCTCTGCGAGACGGTAGCGCTTGGCGTTGCCGCCCGGACCGATGCTGCCTGCCAGCGTGGTGAAGTCCTCGGCGCCGATCATCACCGGCCGGCCCGCAATGCTGCCAGAACCCGCGACGATGCCGTCGGCGGCGATGTCGCCACCTACCAGTGTGCCGAGCTCGGAGAACGACCCCTTGTCGAGAAGGTGATCCAGCCGACCGCGAGCATCGAGCTTGCCCTTGCCGCGGTGTTTGGCAAGGCGCTCCGGACCTCCCATGCCCAGCGTCTGCTCCCGGCGGCGGGCAAGATCGTCGAGCGTGTTCTGCCAGCCCTGCGCATTCATGCCGCCTCCTTCGCGCGAACCATACTGAATGGCTTACTGTAGCGCGTATGAGCAGTGCGCCGCCGCCGCGCCTCTTGATCGACAGCGGCCTCTCCGCCCAGTTCGATCGCGTCCCCGGGGAAGCGTCGAGGATCGAAGCGCTGGGTTACGACGGATGCTGGACGGCTGAGATCAACCACGATCCCTTCCTGCCGCTGATGCTGGCCGCTGAGCACACGTCCCGCGTCGAACTGGGCACTGGCATCGCGGTCGCGTTCGCGCGGAATCCGATGACAGTCGCCAACATCGGCTGGGATCTGCAGGCCTACTCGCGGGGCCGATTCATCCTCGGTCTCGGCTCGCAGATCAAGCCGCACATCGAGAAGCGATTCAGCATGCCCTGGAGCAGTCCGGTGTCGCGGATGCGGGAATTCGTCGCGGCGCTGCATGCGATCTGGTCGACGTGGCACGACGGCACCCGGCTGTCTTTCGAGGGCGACTTCTACACGCACAAGCTCATGACTCCGATGTTCGTGCCCGAGCCGCAGCCACACGGGGTGCCAAAGATCTTCGTGGCCGCGGTCGGGGAGGCGATGACGGAGATGTGCGGCGAAGCAGCGGACGGCATGATCGGCCACGCGTTCACCACGCAGCGCTACCTCGACGAGGTGACCCTCCCGGCGTTGATGCGCGGAGTCGAGCGCGCAGGGCGGGTCCGCAGCGACGTCGAGCTGATGTGCCCGGTGTTCGTCGTGACCGGCGACAGCGACGACGAACTGACCGCCGCGGCGGCAGCCACCCGCAAACAGATCGCGTTCTACGGGTCCACACCGGCTTACCGCAAGGTGCTCGACCTGCACGGCTGGGGGAACCTGCAGGACGAGCTGCACGGGCTCTCCAAGCAAGGCGACTGGGACACGATGGGAACACTGATCGACGACGACGTTCTGGAGGCGTTCGCGGTGGTTGCACCCGTCGACGAGCTGGGCGATGCGCTGAAGCGTCGCTGTGCGGGCTCGATCGACAGAGTCATGGTCGGCTTGCCGACAGCGGTGGCTGAGGCGAGGGTCGCGGCGTTGCTGACCGAGTTGCGCACGGCCGGCTAGGATCCGCCCCGGCGATTGGCAGTGTTTGGCAGTGCCTCGCGTGGTTCTGGCAGTGTGCGCTGAGCAGCATCGATGGTGTCCGACGACTCCCACCGAGCACAGAGGAGCACCCTGATGACCGCCGTCTCGACCCGACCACTGTCCGCCTCGACTGACGCGCTGCTGCGCTTCGCGTTGCGTGCCGACGCGACCGTTACCGGCCTTGCCGGCCTGGCCGCCGCAGCGTTCGCGAACCCGTTGTCAACGCTGAGCGGGCTCTCCCCGAACACCGAGTATCTGCTGGGCACCGCCTTCGTGTTCTACGGCCTCGCCGTGTACTACCTTGCGGCGCTGCCGTCGCTGCGCGGCGTCGGTATCGGCGTCAGCGCCGCCAATGCGGTCTGCACTGTTGCCACCATTGCGCTGGTGCTGACCGACGCTGCGCCGCTCACAGAAGCGGGTATCGCGGTGACGATGGCCACCGGCGTCTACACCGCGTTCTTCGCTTACCTGCAATACCTCGGAGTGCGCCGTCTGCGTGCGTGACTCCTCCATATGCCGGTGCGGAGCCCCGCTGGGTGGTACCTCGGGCGAGCTCCGCACCGGCTGCTTTCGAGGAATTCGGAGGGCGGCAGACTCAGAGCTTGCGCAGCCGCAGTCGATTGATCGCATGATCGCCGTCCTTGCGCAGGACCAGCGTCGCGCGTGGCCGTGTCGGCAGGATGTTCTCGATGAGGTTGGGCCGGTTGATCTCCCGCCAGATCTCTTTGGCGGCAGTGACGGCCTGCTGGTCATTCAGCGATGCATAGTGGTGGAAGTGCGACGCCGGGTCGGCGAACGCCGTCGAGCGCATCGTGAGAAACCTTGACACATACCAATGTTCGATGTCCTCGATCCGGGCGTCGACATAAATCGAGAAGTCGAACAAATCCGAGACCATCAGCGTCGGCCCCGTCTGGAGTACGTTCAGACCCTCGAGAATAAGGATGTCGGGATGCCGCACCGCCTGCTTTTCGCCGGGAACGATGTCGTACAGCAGGTGCGAGTACACCGGGGCGCACACCTTGTCCGCGCCGGATTTGACCGCAGTGACGAAGCGCATCAGCGCGCGCCTGTTGTAGCTTTCGGGAAATCCCTTGCGGTGCATAAGGTTTCGCCGTCGGAGCTCGGCATTGGGATAGAGGAAGCCGTCCGTGGTGACGAGGTCCACCAGTGGGTGGTGCTCCCATCGCGCCAACAGTGTCTGCAGCACGCGCGCGGTGGTCGACTTGCCGACCGCCACGCTGCCTGCCACGCCGATGACGAAGGGCACCGGTCGATCCGGCTGGTGCTGCTCGCCCAGGAACTCGTTGGTGGCGTCGAAGAGGCGTTGACGGGTAGCGACCTGGAGATGGATCAAGCGGGCCAGCGGCAGGTACACCTCGGCGACTTCGGCCAGATCGATCTGCTCGCCCAGTCCGCGCAGTCCCTTGAGTTCTTCTTCGGTGAGCGCCAACGGGGTGGACTTGCGCAGTTCGCGCCACTGCGCCCGGTCGAACTCGACGTAGGGGCTGGGCTCGCTCGGCCGCGCCATGGGGCCATCCTTGCAAGTAGTCGGCAGTCGCTGCACCTCGGGCTATGGATAAGCCTCTACATTTGGCTGAGTGGAGACCGACACCCTGATCCGCGAGTACCTCCTTCTCGGCCTTCGGTTCGACCGGATCGAGCCCGGCTACGTCGACGCGTTCACCGGAGATCCCGGCCTTCGCCACGCCGTCGAGAACGAGCCCGCTCCCGACCCGCTTGCGCTGGCCCGCCGCGCCGAGCAGCTGATCACAGAGATTCCGTCCGACATGGCGCCGGCGCGGGCCGACTTCGTCGCCGCTCACCTGCGCGCGCTGGCCACAGCCGGTCGCAAGTTCGCAGGCGAGCCCGTGGGGTTCGTCGACGAAGTCCGGGCCTACTTCGACGTGTCGATCGCCAAGGGCGACGAGGAGCAGTACCGGCTCGCACATGCGCGCCTGGACGAGGCGCTGGGCGGCAGCGGGCCGCTGGCCGAACGCATGCAGGCGTACCGCGTCGGTGACGAGATTCCTCCGGAACGGCTGGCGGCGTGCATCGACGCGTTCTCCAGCGCGCTGCGCGACCGCGTGCGGGCCGACTATCCGCTTCCCGAAGTAGAGGTCGTGGAGTACGAGGTCGTGACCGACAAGCCGTGGTCGGGCTTCAATTACTACTTGGGCGACTACCGGTCGCGGGTCGCGGTCAACGCCGATCTCAAGCAGCAGATGTCGAACCTGCCGCGGCTGGTCTCCCACGAGTCGTATCCCGGGCACCACACCGAGCACTGCCGCAAGGAGG
>JAVHWG010000408.1:0-3152 GCA_032159965.1 Mycobacterium sp. | reverse complement strand
CAGTCCAGTTCGCAAGATGAAATCGGCGAGTCGACCGGCTCAAACCTCGGCGAACGCCCGCAACTGCTGAGCCAGTTCGGCGGCGATGCCCCCGGTGGACAACAACTCCAGCTCCAACTGTGCCCTCAAAGAAACGGACTGCAGTAGGTAGAACCAGATCTTTCCGCTTTCCGTCGCGGTGATCTTCGAGTCACCCCGCTGCAGCACGAGGATGGGAGCGTCGAGCCGCGGTTTGAAGCCATGGAGAAACGTCGACTTCGTCTCGGTGATCAGCACACGGGTGGGCGTCAACGTCAGGAACATCGTCTGCGGTATCCGGGTGTGTTTCTCGCCGTCGACCATCAGGAACGGCCGCAACGTCAGGGTGGAACGCTCGGAGTTCATCCGGCTGTGCACCCCGACTGTGTTCATCGCGATGCACCGCAGAATCGGCTCGCCGAGCGCAGATTCCAGTTCCGGCGCCCACCGCTGTTCGTATTTCCTCAACGCCATTGGTCACCACCCCGTTTGCGTATCGATCGAGGATAGCGCCCTTCAAGCCGGATTGGGTGTCCTTGCGTCCGGCTGGCAGCAATCAGATCGAAAGGGTTGTGCCCGTTTCCTTTTCCGCGAACGCCCACAGAGCCGCGGCGGCCTGGTAGTCACACGCGTTAGCGGTGCGGCCGGCCAGCGTCGGGCCGCCTTTGTACCCGAATCTGCCGTCGATACCGACATAGCTGCCCGGCGGAATCGGCTCGCTTATGCAGTACAGCGTGGGTGCGGCACCGGCGTCGACGTCGTTCCCGATCACGTTGGCCACCGACTTGACCACCTTGTGGAAACCAGCCATCACACGCTTCTCGGAGACATTCGAGATGTTCGAGGCGACCCACCCCGGGTGTGTCAGGTACGCGGAGACCGATGAGTCTGCCGCACGCAGACGCCGATCGAGCTCGAGTCCCCACAGCATGACCGCCAGCTTCGAACGTCCGTAAGCGGGGAACGCCGACCACTTGCGCAAGCGCAGGTGCGGGTCGTCGAACGCGATCGTCGATGACTTGTGGGCATCGGAGCCGACGTTGATGATCTTCGAACGCACCCGGCCGAACATCAGGTTGGTCAACGCGAACGGCCCGAGGAAGTTGGTACCCATCGTGATCTCGAAGCCGTCGACGGTATCGCTTCGACTCTGGACCACTACTCCTGCGTTGTTGATGAGAATGTCCACGTCACCGTCAATGAGACCGGGTAACGCTCGCACCGACGACTGGTCGGCGAGGTCGAGTTTGACGACCGACGTGTCACCGCCCATCTCCGCCGCCCGTTGCGCACCCAGCTCGACGTTGCGCACCGCCAGGATCACCTGGGCTCCCGCGTTGGCAACAGCACGCGCAGTCCCCAAGCCGACGCCATTCGTGGCGCCGGTGACGATGATGCGCGTACCGCTCAGATTGCCGAGTCGGGCCGGCGTCCAGTGTGGTGTCACCCCGTGAGACTAGCGAGCGCGATCTGGGCGGTCGTTGACATCACCGAGCGCTGCTGGTTTTGTTCGGCACGTGAGCGATGCCGCCCGTGCGATCGAAAACCTGGTGTACACCTACGCCGAACGGATCGACGACGGTGACCTCGACGGGGTTGCGGCTCTGTTCGCCCACGGCCGGATCTGCGGCATGGAGGACGGCCCACCGGAAACGGTCTTCGAAGGGACCAACCGGGTTCGGCAGATGTACGACATGGCGACGCGGCTGTACGAGGACGGCACACCCAAGACCAAGCACATGACCACCAACGTGCGGATAGATGTCGACGACGCCGCCGGGACCGCGCGGGGCAGCGCGTACTACGCCGTCGCCCAAGCGACGCCTGACCTGCCGCTGCAGATCATCATCACGGGCCACTACAAAGACACGTTCCGGCGCATCGAAGGCACCTGGTGGTTCGACACCCGCATCATGTTCATCGACCAGGTGGGCGACACCAGCCACCACCTGAAGTTCTGACGCTGTGCCATCGCCTTTCACCGCGACCGAACTGATGGTTGCAGCGACAACCAAAGAACAGCTCCACGATTGGGGTGATCTACCGTTCGAGGAGCCATTGGGTGTGCTGACGGCCAGTTACGCCGCGGCCGACCTCAACGACATAGGAATGCACATCCTGCGGTCCGGGTTGGTGCACAGCCTCCGGATGAGGTTGCGTGCCCAGGAATGGATCCGACGGCATCCCGAAATCGAGGACGAACGGGTGGTCGCGCCGATTGTGGTGGTCGGCATGATGCGCAGCGGCACCACCCTGCTGCAGCGACTCTTGGCCGCAGACAACCGCTTCCATTGCGCGTACGGCTGGGAGGTGGTCGAGGTCGCGCCGAAACTGGGCTACGACTGGGCAGCGCACGAGGATCCTCGCATTGTCATCAGCGAGAAGCGTGAAGCGACGTCACGCGAACTCGCTCCGGAACTCTTCGCCATCCACCCCATGTATGCCCGCGAGGCCGAGGAGGAGATCGTCTTCCTCTCCGATGCGTTCTTGTCCCATGTGCCGGAGTCCGGTGCGCATGTGCCGCATTACCGGTCCTGGATCGACGCACAGGATTTCACGCCGGCGTACGCATATCTGAACCGCATGTTGCGGTTCCTGCAGTGGCAGAAGCGACAATGCGGCCGGACCGCTCGGAGCCGCCAGGCCGGCGACATCCAGCAGAAGCGCTGGGTGCTCAAATCGCCCGCGCACCTCGGCTATCTCGATGCGCTGCGCACTCAGTTCCCCGACCTGCACGTCGTGTGGATGCACCGGGACCCGAAGGAGACGATCCCTTCCGGCGCCAGCCTCAACGCCACTCTGCACGCGATGCACTCCGACGATGTGGACCGCCACCGCGTCGGCGCCGAATGGCTCGAGCGTATGGGTTGGACCACCGATCGTGCCATGGCCACCCGCGCCGCTTGGGATGACGATGAAACCCTCTGCACAGATATCGAATTCGGCGACGCCGTCGCGGATCCCATCGGGCAGGTGGCGAGGGTGTACGAGGCGAGCGGTATGCCGTTGACGGCCGATGGCGAGTCGGCGATGTTGCGCTGGCTGGCGCAGCGGCCGCGTGAGGCCGCGCGGCCACCATACGCCGCCAATGACTTCGGGCTCAGCGATGCTGCGATCGACCAGCGGTTCGCGGC
>JAVHWG010000387.1:0-3819 GCA_032159965.1 Mycobacterium sp. | reverse complement strand
TGCTGCAGAACATCTCCAAGATCGAGGACGGCAAGACCGACATCACGTTCACCTGCTCGCGGGAGAGCGGTCCGGGGGCCGTCGAGAAGTTGGCGTCCCTGCAAAACGACATCGGTTTCAGCGCAGTGCTCTACGACGATCACATCGGCAAGGTGTCGCTGATCGGCGCAGGCATGCGCAGTCATCCCGGGGTCACCGCCACGTTCTGTGAGGCGTTGGCCGGCGTCGGGGTGAACATCGATCTCATCTCGACGTCGGAGATCCGGATCTCGGTGCTGGTCAGGGATACCGAGCTGGACAAGGCTGTCATGGCACTGCACGAGGCATTCAACCTTGGTGGCGACGAGGAAGCCGTCGTATACGCGGGAAGCGGGATCTAGCAATGGTGTCGATAGGTGTAGTCGGCGCGACCGGTCAGGTCGGCCAGGTGATGCGGAAATTGTTGGAGGAACGCGAGTTTCCCGTGACGAGCGTGCGGTTCTTCGCATCGTCGCGCTCGCAGGGCAAGAAGCTGTCGTTCCGCGGGCAGGAGATCGAGGTCGAGGACGCCGGAACCGCCGACCCCAGCGGCCTCGACATCGCGCTGTTCTCCGCGGGCGCGACGATGTCGCGTGTGCAGGCGCCACGGTTCGCCGCCGCTGGAGCCGTCGTCATCGACAACTCCTCGGCGTTCCGCAAGGACCCCGACGTCCCGCTCGTGGTCTCGGAGGTGAACTTCGAACGCGATGCAGGAAACAGACCCAAGGGCATCATCGCCAATCCGAACTGCACCACGATGGCCGCGATGCCGGTGCTCAAGGTCCTGCACGACGAGGCTCAGCTCGTCCGGATGATCGCGTCCACCTATCAGGCGGTGTCCGGTAGCGGGCTCGCAGGCGTTCAGGAATTGTTCGGCCAGGCCCGCGCCGTCGTCGACGAGAGCGAGCAGCTCGTCCACGACGGGTCGGCGCTGACCTTCCCCGCACCCGAGAAGTACGTCGCCCCCATCGCATTCAACGTCGTGCCTCTCGCGGGCTCGCTGGTCGACGACGGCTCGGGCGAGACCGACGAAGACCAGAAGCTGCGCTTCGAGAGCCGCAAGATCCTCGGCATTCCCGGTCTCCTCGTCAGCGGCACCTGCGTGCGGGTACCCGTCTACACCGGCCACTCGCTGTCCATCAATGCCGAGTTCGCGGAGCCCATTTCGCCTGCGCGCGCCCGCGAGTTGCTCGACGGCGCCCCGGGTGTGACGTTGGTGGACGTGCCGACGCCGCTGGCCGCTGCAGGCGTGGACGACTCGCTGGTCGGCCGCATCCGGCAGGATGAAGGAGTCCCGGGTGGGCGCGGGCTGGCGTTGTTCGTCTCGGGCGACAACCTGCGAAAGGGCGCGGCGCTCAACACCATTCAGATTGCCGAGTTGTTGGCATCTGAGTTGTGACCCGCTGATCCAGTGCGCCGAAACCGACACTCGGGCGGGAAAGCGCGAGCAGTTTGCGCCATGTCGTCGATCTCGGCGATGGTTCTGCTCCCGTCGGCCCACGCTGACCCGCCGGCCCCCGTACCGGAACCGGTTTTGCGCCCGTTGGCCCTCGGCCAGGCGATGCGCGTCGGCCCCACGGCGGGAACGGGAACGGCGACAGCGGATTACGGCATCGGTGCCACCGATCTGTGCGAGTTCATGGAGTTCCCGAGCGGCATTCTGCAGGTATGCGGCGATAGCTTTCCCGGCCAGGGCGTCGGCTTCGGTCGCGGCTACTCACCCATCGCACTGCACGTCGACACCGACTCGGTGAACGACCCCGCCGGAGTGCGCTACGACGGTGTGAGCGGCGTCGACAAGCCGCTGCTCGCCGAACCCACGCCGCCGGGGGCATCCCAGCTGCCCGCGGGCGTGGTGCAGATCAACCGCGAGAACTACATGCTGGTGACCACCACGGTAAACCTGGTACCTCAGACGTCGCGCCTGGTCAAGGCCGTTCCAGGACAGGGGAATTGGGCTACCGTGCCGAAGTCCGAGCGGCCTGCGGACCATGCGGGCGGGCGGCAGACCCAGATCAGCGGCTACTACGATCCCATCCCGACCGACGACTCATCGCGCGGCTGGGTGTACGTGTTGGCCAACGACTTCGACCGCAGCGGTCCCGTGGTTCTCTACCGCGTGCCGCCTCAGACGTTCACCGATCGCGGCAGTTGGCAGGGCTGGTCGTCACTGCCTGGCAAGGGCGGCGGGTGGAATAAGCCGCCGACTCCGCTGTGGGGAGACAAGGTCGGCGAGATGAGCGTTCGTCAGATCGAGGGCAAGACGGTGCTGAGCTACTTCAACGCCAGCACCGGCAACATGGAAGTACGGGTGGCCGACGATCCGACACGTCTCGGTACGGCGCCTGCCACGACCGTGGTGTTCGCAAGCTCCTGGCCCGACCCCGTCGACACGTTGCCACCTCCGGAGGACGTCCGGCTGGCTCAACCCTATGGCGGATACATCTCACCCGGGTCGACGCTCGACGAGCTGAGGGTGTTCGTCAGTCAATGGAATACTCTGCCGCACAACGATAATGCGCCGTATCGCGTCATTCAGTTCGCGGTCAACCCGTTCAAGCCGTAGCGCTAGGTCTTGTCGGCGCTGAGCCCGCCGCGGAAGGTGTGCATGCCCTCGGCAAGCGCCGCGAACACCCGGTGCGCGGCCTCGAGATCTTCGTCCGACACCGACTGAAGGGCGTTGGCATTGTGTTCGTTGATGCCGCGCAAGAAGGTGTTCGTGAGTTTCATTCCGAGGTCGCCGTAGCGGAGGATCGTCTTTCGCCGATCGTTGGAGTCGGTTTGTCGCCGAAGATATCCGTCGTGGGCCAACCGCTCGATCAGGTAGCTGATGGCGGCACCGGACAAACCCATCTGTTTCTTCAAGTCACCCGCGGTGAGGTACTTGCCGTCCGCTTCGGCGAGGATCACGAAGATGAGGGCGCGAAAGTCGTTGGCGCTCAGATCGTTGTTCGCCGCGAACAGTCGAGCGACCCAGTCCGACTCGGCCGTCATGTTGCGGAGGTCAAGTCCGAGAAGCTTCTCGAGTTGGGCACGCCCGCCGGGTCGCTCGGATGATCGTGACTTCAACGTCCGCCCCCTGACCCCTGGAAATGGTCCATAGGACCGGCAGCAGGGTCTGGGACTGCTCGGATAGAGGCAAGCTAGCAAAGTCGTGTTCGTCGCGCAAGCCATGGTCCCCTAAGGCAGTTTCCACGCGATATGCCGAGCAGGGCATGGTGGGGATCGTCGCTGGCAAACGAGTTCGGCCCGCCCCGATCAGGGGCGGGCCGAATTCAGACGCTGATTACTTGAACGCGTCCTTGACCTTCTCGCCCGCGTCCTTCAGGTTGGCCTTGACCTGATCGGCCTTGCCCTCGTTCTTGGTGTCCTTGTCTCCGGTGGCACTACCGGTGGCCTCTTTAGCCTGACCGCCGAGGTCCTCTACCTTGTTCTTCGCCTTGTCCAGTGCACTCATGTTCTAGCTCCTTACTCGTTGTCCTGACAGCGGGTTACCCCCGTTGCGGCGGATCGAATCAATCGGTACCTGTGAGCCCTAGCTCTTCTTGCTGGGGATGACGATGATGACGATCAGCGTCAGGATGCTGAAGAAGAGCCCGAGAATGCCCCAGCCGAACGGATTTCGGCCCTTCGCCGCGGCGATCGCACCACAGACGATCGCGGCGATCACGCTGCCGATCGCGACGAAGATTCCCTTGATCCCCCTGAGGATGAACCCCGCGGCCTGTGGGTTGTCCTGCGCCGCCAATACCAGTCCGTGCAGCATCGTCGTTCTCCTTCGTCGTGGCGTCGTCGGTGACG
>JAVHWG010000603.1:0-4170 GCA_032159965.1 Mycobacterium sp. | reverse complement strand
GTCGCCGCGTCCGGCCGCGAGAATGCCGGGGACCGCGTCGGACGGCGTGCCGTGCAGAGCCATCAACGGCCGCTGACAAGTTCGGGGTGGCGGGCCGCAATCATCTGCCGGAACCCGTCGCGCCAATGCACCGTGGTGCGGCCCAGAACCTGGTGCATGTAGGTGACATCGGGCCACAACGGCGTGTGCGCCTGCGGTGTGTAATCGAAGACCGGCTCGACGCCGACGAGCTCGCCCATGTAGGTGCAGTAGTCCTCGGCGCTGACGGTCTCGCTGCCTGCCCAGTTGACGACGACCGGGGGTCTAGACGCGACCTCCATCGCCCTGATGCCCAGACGGACGTAGTCGTCCTCGTAGATCGGGTTGTAGTTGTTCGGTGCGTCCGGATGCAGCCGAATCGGTTTGTGCGCCAGCATCATCTCCAGCCGATCGGCAGGCGCACCACCCAACGGTCCGTACGTCGAACAGATCCGGATGATCGTCAACGGCACGCCCAAATGCTCTGCCGCCCATGTGCATACCGACTCAGCGGCCACCTTCGAGAAACTGTAGTGCGCCCGCAGCGGTACGCCGGGACCGTCGGACTCCCTCAATGGTCGCCGGCCCTGATATCCGTAGACCGAGCCGGTCGAGCAAAAGACGAAACCCTTGGCCGCGCGGCAATGACGCAGTAGTTCTCCCGTGTTGTGCGCGTTCGTCGTGACGCATCGCTGCCAATCACCGACGCCGACGTCGACCGCAGCGTGAAACACGTACGTGAAGTCCTCAGGGAGCGGCGAAAAGTCGCCCGAGGACATGTCTATCCGTATCGGCGTGATCCCGGCGTCGACGAGCTTGTCGCGATCACCGGGATTGCGCAGCCGGGCCGCGCCCCACACCTCGTTGTTCCCCGCCAACGCTCGAGCGATCGGAAACGCGATCTTGCCCGTCGCGCCGGTGATCAGAATCTTCTGCCCGTCCAGCATCGAGCCCTTCCTGCCGCCGCACTGCGTACTGCCCTATAAAGTACTTGATATGTTTCGCCGTCCGGGAAGAGGCCCATGCGACTGACACTTGGTGCCGAACTGGACGCCTTCCGCGCGGAGTTCGGTGCGTTCGTCGACGAACACCTGCCGCCCGAGGCCGAGGCGGGGGAGCGGTCGCGGTCCAGTTCGCATGTGCCGCAATGGGCGCGGCGGTGGCAGCGGTTGCAGTTCGACCACGGGTGGCTGCTGCCCGGCAACCCGCCGGAGTTCGGCGGCCGCAACGCCGACGTGCTGCAGCAGTACGTGCACCGCGACGAGCTGGCGCGCCGGCACATCTACCACTGCTTCAATCCCCAAGGCGTGGGCATCATCGCCGCGTCGCTGCTGTCATTCGGCACCATCGCGCAGAAACAGCAGTGGGCGGTGCCGATCCTGCGCGGCGATATGACGGCGTCACTGGGTATGAGCGAGCCGGGCGCAGGCTCGGACCTTGCCAGTCTGCGCACCCGGGCCGTCGCAGATGGGGACCACTTCGTGGTGAACGGGCAGAAGGTGTGGACCTCGGGCGCCCACGACGCCCAGGTGCTGCTCACGTTCGTCCGCACCGATCCCGGCGCCGCCCCGCACAAGGGCCTCAGCGTGTTGCTGATCCGCACCGACAGCCCGGGTGTCAGCCGCCGCCCGTTCCCTTCGATCTACGACCGTCACCAGCCCGACTTCAACGAAGTGTTCTTCACCGATGTCCGCGTGCCGGCCGAGAACCTCGTCGGGCCCCTCAACGGTGGATGGCTGGTGGCCAACGGATCTTTGGGCCACGAGCGCACGATGATGTGGATGAACGTCGCGAACCGGTTGCGCGATCTGCTCGAGGACTTCCGTCCCGCCGGCCCGCTCGATCGCGACCACTACGCCACGCTGGCGATGGATCACTTGGCGCTGCGGCTCCTCGGTTCGGCGGCGCTGGCCCGTGCCTCGCGGGGCGAAGCGGACACGGCCCCGGTGTCGGTGCTCAAGCTGCTGGGTGCCGAAGCCGAGCAGCACGCTGCGCGGCACGCGCTCGAGGCGGCGGGTGCCGACGGGCTGGCCGACCCGGCGCTGACGGCCCCGTTCAACCCCTACGGGATGGACCTCAACACCGCCAGCTGGTTCGCGCGCTACGCCGGGACGTACGCAGGCACGATTGCCGGCGGTACCTCGGAGATCCAGCGAAACATCATCGCCCAGCGGGTGCTCGGGCTACCTCGCTGAATCCGCCCGCCGCTGGCTTGTGGCGGGCGGTGGGTCCGGTGCGAGTTCGGTGATCGCGTGCACCGGGCAGTCCAGCAGAGCGCGCATGACCGCGTCGCGGTCCTGTTGCGGCACATCGCCGTTACCGACGAGCGACGCGTATCCCCAGTCGTCGAGCGAAAAGTATTCCGGCGCGTGCCTGGCGCAGACGCCGAACCCGTCGCAGACGGTCCGATCGAGCTTGATCTTCATGCGAACGCCTCTACCTCGTAGGGCCGCACAGCGCCGAACGGACCGATGCGGCACTCCTCGCAGTTGCCCGCGATGTGTCGCGCGACGTCCTGGGGGAACGCGCGGAGCAGGCTCGCGGCGACGTTCGTCGCCGCGTCCAGGGTGGCGCACGCCCCACGCCCGCGCAGCACCACCGACCACCGCTCCAGACGGGTGAGGTCGTCGTCCGTGGCGTTTTGGTCCCGTAGCGCTGCGGTGACCGCGGACATCGCGGCGGTGCCGTTGAAGCACGACCCGCACTGGCCCGCGTTCTCCCGGTCGAAATACGCCATCACCGAGGCCGCGACCGCCACCGGGCAGTCCTCTGTCAGAAGCGATATCGCGCCGCTGCCCAGTCCGCCGCCGAGCCGTCGTAGCGTCTCGTGGTCGAGCGTGGTGTCGAGCACCTCACGGTTCAGCATCCCCGCGAAGTAGCCGCCCATCAGCACACCACGCAACGATTCGGCCGGAACCTGGTGCGCGGCAAGCAATTCAGCGAAGGGCACGCCGTGCGCGACTTCGTACAGCGCGGGTGCGCGAGTGCCGCCGGTGATCGTCATCAAGAAGGTGCCGGGCGACGCCGACGTGCCCTCGGCGCGGAACGCCTCCGCTCCGTGCTGATGCAGAAACGGCAGGCAGGCCAGCGTTTCGACGTTGCTGACGAGCGTCGGAAGCCCGCTGACGCCCTGTTGGTACGGACGCGGCGGCTTGTCGGTCGGCTTCGCAGGGCCACCGTTGATGGCCCGCACGGCTGCTGTCTCCTCACCCGCGACGTATCCCGGTTCCACTCTGACCACCGTGATCGTCACACCAGCACGTGCGTCGTCGTCAAGCTCGGTCACCGCGCTCGCGAGGGCACTCTCCGCGCCCGGATCCGACACGTACAACACGGCGCGGCTGGCACCGACGATCCGCGAAGCCAGTCGCACGCCGTCCACGACCAGATGCGGTCGGTGCCGCATCAGCCACCTGTCCTTCACCGAAGCGGGTTCGCCCTCTTCGCCATTGGCCACCACTACGGTGTCGGACCCGAGTCGGCCGGCGTCGCGCACCGAGCGCAGCTTGACGGCCATGGGGAACGCCGCGCCGCCGCGTCCCAGTAGCCCGCTCAGCTCGACTTGCTCAAGCAGGGTGTCGGCGTCGTCGAGCGGATGGTAGCCGTCAGCGCCGCGGTACTGGGTGAGGTCCTCGATGCCGGGCGGGGTGCGCAGTAGCCGTGGCGTGAGCCCCGGCCAGACCGCGACGGCCAGATCGCTCACTGCTGCTGTGGTTTTCACCACGCAACCGCCTCACCCGATAAGCTGGCCGCCATGAGAACCGCGGTGGTGCGCGTGAAAGTGGACCCCGCGGGCGTGCTCACCCCGGAACAGCTGAGCGACGGCATGGCCGCCGCGCGGACGCTTGCTGCCGATGCCCGCGTCGAGCTGGTGGACAACAACCTCGCCGACATGCCGCCCAGTCGCCGCGAGGTGGAGCTGCTGATAGCGGGTGAGGATCCCGACGAGCTGAAGCGTACTGCAATCGAATTGTGCACCAACGCTTTCAGCACCGAGCCGGTGGCCGGAGTGCTGACATATGTCAGCAGGGGAACCGACGACGACGCGTACGGTGTGCTGGCGGGGTTCAACCTGACAGGGGAGATCAGCCGCGCCGAGGGGCGCGACGGCTGGGACGTGGTGCTCGTGACATTGCGCAAATCAGACCTGGA
>JAVHWG010000595.1:0-8893 GCA_032159965.1 Mycobacterium sp. | reverse complement strand
AGCCGAATCTGCACGCGTACCGAGTCGCTGCGCCGTACGCTGCAGGAACAATGCCTCGAGTGGAATGTGCGCAGGCCGCTCGCACCGTCCGGTCCTGGGTCCGATGGACCTTGCGAGCAAAGCCCGGCGACTATGTGATCGCGCTCAGCGCCGCGGCGGCCTCGACGCCGGTCATCGGGCGGCACGTCCAGGCGGTCAGCGGCATGGTCGCGCTCGGCGTCGGGGGCAACACGTACCTGCCCGGCATCGTTTCCGCGATGACAAGAGCTCAGCTTGACTCCGACAGTCGCCTACACCGGCGCCAACTGCTGGCGCAGACGCCGGAAGTGCTGACCGAAGCACTACGGGGGCTCGTAAGCCCCGAGGACCTTGCGAATCCATGGCCTTCGCACCGCCAGCCCGCCCCCGTCTGGAAGGCGAACGCACAGCGCCGATACGTCTTTCGATCGTCGGTGCGCTACGGCGCTCACCAAACCCAAGTGCTGGACGTCTGGCGCGGCAAAGAAGCGCCGGCCCTGCCCGCGCCCGTGCTCGTCTACATCCCTGGCGGGGCGTGGATTTTCGGACGCCGCGCGTTGCAGGGGCACGCGCTGATGGCGCACTTGGTCAGGAAGGGCTGGGTGTGTCTGTCCCTCGAGTACCGCACCAGCCCGCAACATCGCTGGCCGCGCCAGATGACTGATGTCAAAGCAGCGATCGCCTGGGCACGTGCCAACGTGTCCCAATTCGGGGGGGATCCCAATTTCGTTGTCGCAGCTGGGTGTTCGGCTGGCGGACACTTGGCGGCCCTGGCGGGGCTGACCGCTGGCGATCCGCGGTTTCAAGCCGACCTTCCCGCTGACGCCGACACGTCGGTCGACGGCGTCGTGAGCCTGTACGGCCTCTACGACTGGAAAGACCGCTCCACCCCGCACCGCGTCCGATTCATGGGATTTCTTGAGCGCGTGGTGGTCAAGCGCTCACAGGCACGCCACCCCGAGGTGTTCGACGCGGCGTCGCCCGTGGATCGAGTCCACAAAGAAGCGCCGCCATTTCTCGTGATACACGGCAGCAACGACAATCTCATCCCCGTCGGCGAGGCTCGGGCGTTCGTCGATCGGCTGCGATCCGTGTCGGCTGCGAAAGTGGGCTACGTCGAGTTGCCAGGCGTCGGCCACGGTTTCGATCTCGTCGACGGAGCACGGACGGGGGCGGTCGTGGCCGCGATCGGGCGATTCCTTCGCCAAATTCAGAAGGACAGAGCGGCTGCCGGGGCGGGCGCGGCTATCTGACGCTGCATTTGCGTGTCAGCTTCCTGGATGGCATCGTCCACCCAAGGTCCACAGGGCTCGTGGACGTCATGCGGCAGCAGTCCGGCTGCCGGCAGCGATCGATTTTCGACCGGGTGGGGGCACGCCGCCAGTGACTGAACTCGCACTATGCGAACAAGGCCAATGGACCTCTACCGGGCGGCGCACCGAACATGTCTGACGGGATCGCCGGCTGTGCTCGATACCTCTACAACCTGTCCGATCCTCAAAGAGACGAACTCACTCGCGAGTTCCTGAGCACTCGAACCTATTCGACTCGCGACCGGTTCGTGTGCTTTGAGATCGAAGGTGCCGAGCGGTTCTCCAACATCGCCCGGCAGGTGGAACGCGAAGTCTTTCAGAAATCCTTCGGCAACGACGCAGTCATGCTCGCCGGAGAATACGAGCCATATGAGGCCAGCAGTCTTTTCTTCCTCGCCATCGACACCGAGAAGAAAGTTCCAGCGGGCGCGATGCGGATGATCCGCAATTCGAGCGCCGGCCTCAAAACGCTGGTCGACCTGGCCGACGGGGCCAGGACGCCTATCCCCGTCCGCACTGACGACGTGAGACGTCATCACGGAATCAACGAGCTCGACCGGTGCTGGGACGGTGCCAGTGCAGCCGTGCCCCGCCGATACCGGCGCAGCCTCGCGGCGATACACCGCCAGACACTGTCCGCGTGGTACGCGGCGGCGGTCCGGGAGAACGTCGAGCACTTCGTCTCGATCCTCGATGCGCCCGTCTATATGATCGTGCGGCGGATCTTCGGTCTGCCGGTCGTCCCACTCGCCGGCACGGCGCCGTTCACCTATATGGGCGGCCTGAACCACCAAGCCGTCTATGCGCATCTACCGACAACCCTGACCATCGCGGCGAGCGGAAACCGCAAATTGGGTCAGAACGTTCAGCAGTGCTTTGCCGAGAAGAGATTTCCCGGTCTGGACCTACCGACGCACCGATGACGAAGGCCCGACGCTCGTCAACCGTCGTCAACGACCGCCCGTCGGTAGACGTCGCGCTGAGCGTCGAGCTCACAGACGTGGTGCGTCAGTACGAGGCCGGCGGGCACACGGTGCGAGCCTTGGACGGTCTTTGCCTGACTATCGACGGCGGGCAGTTCACCTCGATCGTGGGTCCCTCGGGAGCAGGCAAGAGCACGTTGTTACACCTGCTCGGCGCCCTTGACTCGCCGGACTCCGGGTCGATCCGGTTCGACGGTGTCGAGATCGCGGCAATGACCGACGATCAACAATCGACGTTTCGCCGCAACAAAGTCGGGTTCATCTTCCAATTCTTCAATCTCCTCCCCACGCTGAGTGCCTGGGAGAACGTCGCGATCCCCACCTTGCTGGGCGGGCAATCGCTGCGTCAGGTCAAATCGAAGGCGATTGCTCTGTTGGGCCTCGTCGGCCTCGGGCACCGCGTCGACCACCGCCCCGCCGAGCTGTCCGGCGGACAAATGCAACGCGTCGCCGTTGCCCGGTCGCTGATCATGGATCCGCCGCTGATCCTGGCCGACGAGCCGACCGGCAATCTGGACACCGCGACGGGGGCGACGATCCTGGAACTCCTGCAAAGCATCGCCCATGACTCCGACCTGCACCGCGCGGTGGTGATGGTGACGCACAACGTCGAGGCCGCGGCGACCACCGATCGAGTCGTCACGCTGCAGGACGGCGTGCTGACGTCGGACGTTCTGACCAGCGAGCCGGCCCGGGTGGGCCGACACGCCGCAGGCACCCAGGATGTGGTCGCCACCGACATTTTTCCACGCCTGCTCGACAACAGCGTTCGGCCCGGCATCGCAAACCGGTTATAGCGCAATGGTTTCCGCGGCACTGAGCCGTCTGCGCGTGCTCAACGTCCGAGAATTGCGCACCCATTGGGGACGCGCGGTGGCCTCAACGACGGTGATCGCGGTCTGCGCCGCGCTGCTCGTCGCGGTGCTGAGCGTCTCCGGCTCGATCACCGGGTCCATCGATCGCCTCGCGACGAGCATCGGCGGCAACGCCGATCTGGAAATCTCCGGAGTCACCGATGACGGAGTCGACGAGTCGCTGATGGACACCGTTGCCGCAGACCCGCGCGTCTCGGCCGCGGTTCCGCTGATACGGATGCCCACCACCGTGAACTCCGATCGCGTCCTGCTACTCGGAGTTGGCCCCAACGTCTCTGCGCTGCACTCTGACCTGGAGGCCGCCATCCGCGATCAACTCCGGACGGGAACCCCGGGGCCATCAGGACCCAACGGAGTCGTCGTCGGGGCCGGTCTTGGCATCGGCCGTGGTGACACGTTCGACGTGGGATCGACCGAGGTGACGGCCGGCGCGGTGGTCGACGGCCCGGCCGCACGACGCCTGAACTCCGGACACTTCGTGATCGCACCGCTGGCTCTGGCACAGCAGATCGCCGGGCGCGACCATCGACTCGACTCGATCCTGATCTTCAAGAATGCCGGCGTGGGAGACGAACAGCTCCGAACTGAGGTGACGAAGGCGGTCGCAGGACGCGCGGTGGTGGCCACGCCGAGCTTCCGCGCCGCGCAGGCCAGCAGTTCTTTCGCCATTCTGCAGACCATGACGCTGCTGGCAGCCTCGGTCTCCTTTGTGGTGGCTGCCTTCTTGAGCTACAACGCCATGAGCATTGCGATCGCTCAGCGTCGCCCGCTGATCTCCACGCTGCGCGCGCTGGGTGGCCGACGACGAACCATCGTGGGTGACATGCTCGCCGAGGCGGCGTTGCTCGGCGTCATCGGCGGCGTCATCGGCTCGATCATTGGCATCGTCGTCGGCCGCGTCGCCATCGGGGGGTTGCCGTCGACGATCGTGGCATCGCTCGAGGCCCGGATCGAATACGTGCTACCGCTCTGGGTGGTGCCGTTGGCCATCGCCGCGTGCGTGCTCGCCAGCGTCGCGGCTTCCGCTCTGGCGGCCCGGCAGGTGCACGCGGTAAGCCCGGTCGAGGCGTTGGCGGCGGGCAGCGAGGGGTTCTCGACGGTCGGCTCACCACGGCTGCGGGGCGCTGCGGCCGGCGCCGGACTGGTCTTGATCGCCGCGACGATCCTGCTCGTCGTCGGCGATTTCGGCCGTGCCGCGGTTGCCTCGATCGCGTTGGCGTTCATCGGTGCCGCCGCGCTGTGCTTCGCCTTCTCGGCCGCCATGATCCGCGCCGCCGCCGCGGTAGCCCGCCGGTTCGGTGGAGCGGGCGCACTTGGCGCCGCCACCATCGAGCGTGCCCCGCAACGGATGTGGGTAGCCACGATGACGGTGCTAACGGCCGTCGTCACGACAGTTGCGGTGTCGGGCGCGACGAGCAACGCCGTCGACTCGACAGTCGCGTCGTTTTCCTCGGTCGCCGACGCCGACGTCTGGGTCAGCTCGGCTGCCGCCACCGACTATTCCACGACGGTGCTGCCAGCAGGCACCGAGTCGATGGTGCGCAGTGTGCCGGGCGTGAAAGACGTTGTGCCCGAACAATCTGCGTTCGCCACGATCGGCGAGACCCGCGTCATGCTGCTCGGTATCACGGCAGGCTCCCATCGAGACATCTACACATCGATGGCACCACGCGACCGGGCCGAACTGCTTGCCGGGCAAGGGGTCGCGCTGTCCCGCGACCTCGGCCGGGCGATGGGTGTCTCCCCCGGGCAGGAAATCACACTGCAGACACCCAGCGGGGAACGTCGGGTGCCGGTGCTGGCGCTCGTTCCCTACTTCTCCGGGCTCACCGGCACCATCGCGATAAGCCTGCAAACCATGCAGACGTGGTTCACGCGTCCGGGTGCCAGTGATCTCGAGATCACCGTTGCACCCGGTGCAGATCCGCGATCGGTCCAGGCGGCGATCCGTAATGCGGTGTCCAAGAACGTCTTCGTTTATTCCGGCGAAGAGGCGCTGGCCGGGGTGAGCAGCGCGCTGGATCAGGTCACGTCCGTCATCACGATCATCGCGTGGATCGTTGCGGCGGTATCGGCCGTCACATTGCTGAACACACTGATGCTGTCGGTGTTGGACAGGCGCCGGGAGATCGGCGTACTTCGTGCCCTGGGCTCCACGCGCCGCTTCGCCCTGAACGCCGTCGTCGCCGAGGCCGCCGGCATCGCCGTCGTCGGCGGATTGCTGGCGTTGGCAATCGGTGCGGCACTTCAGTATCTGACGACAATCGCGCTGACCAACGTGCTCAGCATCGAAGTCGAATACCGGGCGAGCCCGGCGATGATGGGCATCGCGTTGGCCGCGCTTGCCCTGTGCCTACTCGGCGCCATTCCGCCCGCAATAAGGGCCGCCCGGCTCAACATCGTCGAGGCCGTTGCTGTCGACTAACGATCACCCGGAGCGTCTGAGCGGGCTCGATGGGATGAAGCGGCAGTCGTTACCTCGAAAAAGGTTTGATTTTGACGGTTCGGGTAATTCCCCTCTAGCAGTTCCACTCGCTTCTACAGATCGGATTGATCATGATCGTGCTGGGCCTGATAGTTCTCTTGATCGGCGTATTCGCAGGTATCCCCATCCTCTACACCATCGGCGGGATCCTCATCGTTGTCGGCATCATCCTGTTCATCCTCGGCGCGGTTGGTCGCCCGGTCGGCGGCCGAAAGGTCTGGTTCTAGCGCGACAGGGCGCGACTTTCGTCGCGGAATCGGCGGGCGGGGTTTAGCGTAGGCAGATGGGCCGTCCGCTGTCCGTCGCGCTCGCGCAGTTTGCGCCGCTGGCCGGGGCAGATCCGGTTGCAGAAATTGGTCAGCAGACCGCCGAAATTCTTTCTGCCGCAAAGAGTTTGGACCTGGTGGTCTTCCCTGAGATTCACCTGTTCGGGGGCTGTGACAACGCTGACGATCCGAATGAATGGCTCAAGGCGGCGGCACAGCCTCTGGACGGCCCTCGTGTGCGAGCACTCTCTGAAGTGGCCGCGCAGCACCACGTCTGGCTGATTCCGGGATCCGTGGCCGAGCTGGGCGACGATGGCGGCGTCTACAACACCGAGGTCGTATTCGACCCGCGAGGCCAACTGGTCGCGAGCTACCGCAAGGTTTTTCCGTGGCGGCCATACGAGGCCTGGTCGTCGGGGCACGAATTCATGGTGTTCGATATGCCCGGATTCGGCCGCGGTGGCCTGTCGATCTGCTACGACGCATGGTTTCCGGAGTCCACACGCAGCGTGGCGTGGATGGGCGCGGAGTTCGTGGTGAACGTCGTGAAGACGATCGGATCCGACCGCAAGCAGGAGCGAATCCTGGCGCAGGCCAACGCCATCGTGAACCAGGTCTTCGTGCTCAGCGTCAACGCAGCAGGTCCGATCGGTGCGGGCGGCTCCATCGTCAGCGATCCCGAAGGGCGCATCGTTGCCGATCTGCCGAACGCCGACCCGGGCCTGTTGACATTCGAGATCGATCTCGACGACGTCTCCCGCGTGCGCAAAGACGGTACCGAGGGCTTCAACCGGATGTGGTCGCAGATGGCTTCAGACGACCCGCTCATCGATCTGCCGATTTACTCCGGACGCATCGATCCCACCCGCTGGCAGCCGAAGGGAATGAAATGACAACGGAAGCAACCGAGCCCGCGAAGTACCAATCCGCCCTGGAGAAAACCCTCGGCCTCCGGGGCGTGGTGATGTTCGGGTTGGCTTACATGGCACCGATCATCGTGCTCGGCATCTTCGGCGTCATCGCGGTGAAGTCGAACGGTGGCAGCGCGGGATCGTACCTGCTGGCCACGGTGGCGATGCTGTTCACCGCGTTGAGCTACGGCCTGATGGCCCGGCATTTCCCGGTCGCGGGTTCGGCCTACACGTATGTTCGTAAGTCGCTGGACTCCAGGGCGGGATTCATCGTCGGGTGGGCCATCCTGCTGGACTATCTCTTTCTGCCGCTGGTGATCTGGCTGATCGGTGCGGCGTATCTCAAGGATCAGTTCCCCGCCGTGCCGTTCTGGGTGTGGATCGTCGCGTTCATCGTGGTCACCTCGGCCCTCAACGTCATCGGTCTGAAGGTCGCGGACAAAGCGAACTTCGTGCTGATGGCCTTCCAGCTCCTGATCCTGGCGCTGTTCGTGGTCCTGACCATCACCCACCTCGTCGGGCAGTCGGATTCTCTGTTCTCGCTCAAGCCGTTCACCGGTGATGGGGGGCTCGGGGCCATCGCTGCCGGCTCCGCTGTCGCGGCGTATTCGTTTCTGGGTTTCGACGCCGTCAGCACACTGACCGAGGAGACGCATGACGCCGAGCGCACCATCCCGCGGGCCATCGTCCTGGTGGCATTGATCGGCGGCGTGATCTTCGTCGTGGTGGCGTACTTCGTGACGCTGGTGGCGCCGGGCGGCACCTTCGACAACGAGGAATCACTGGCTTCCGACGTCGCCAAGACGATCGGCGGCAGCCTGTTCGGCGCGTTCTTCCTCGCGGCGCTCATCATCGCGCAGTTCACCTCCGGACTCGCCGCTCAAGCTGCTGTTGCCCGACTGCTTTACGCGATGGGCCGCGACGGCGTGCTGCCGAACAAGTTCTTCGGCATGGTGTGGGCCAAGTTTCACACCCCGGTGCTCAACATCCTGCTGGCAGGGCTCATCGGACTCGGGGCGATCTTTCTCTCCGTCAGCACCTCCACCTCGTTCATCAACTTCGGGGCGTTCACCGCGTTCACGTTGGTCAACGTGTCGGTGATCGCATACTTCGTGCGGCATCGCGGCGACGGGCTGAACCCGTTCCGATACATCGTGATTCCGCTGATCGGGGCCGTCATCGACATTGCGCTGCTGACCCAACTCGACAACGACGCGCTGATCCTCGGGCTCTCATGGTTGGGAATCGGCGTCGTCTACCTCGTTGTCCTCACGCGGGGATTCAGACGCCAGCCACCAGACCTCGCCGGGATCGCCGAAGCCGACTGACAGGGCAACCGTCCTGCCAGCTGTTCATGATCGTGTTCCGGCCCACCCCTCTTGACAGCGCGTCGCCGTCGCCATAACTTGTTAGTCGACAAACAAATGCTTCAGGAGCTGCGGTGTCGGGAGGCGAGGCGATGAGCATCGAACGCCGCCGGACGCAGGAGGAACGTCGCACGGAGGCCGAGCAGAAGCTGCTCGCGGCCGCCGCCGAGCTGATCAGCGAGGTCGGACCTGCCGGGGTGACACTGGCCAACATCGGCGAACGGGCCGGCTACAGCCGCGGCCTCGCCACCCACTACTTCGGATCCAAGAGTGCGATGATGCAGCGGCTCGTGGACACCGTGACAGAGCAGTTCCAGATATCGATAATCGTTGAGCACGAACCAGATTCGACCATCGCTCGACTCCTGAACCTGGTCGACGTCTACTTTCAGACAATGGCCGGGCTGCAGCCGGTGAACCACGCCCGACTGGTCCTGTGGGCCGATGCCGTGGCGAGCCCCTCCCCCGATGTCCGGCCGGCAATGATCGCCGCCGACCGACAATTCCGAGACGCGCTCCGCACGGGCATCCAAACCGGCATCGAGAAGGGCGAATGCCCATCCGACGTCGACCCGGCAGGGCTCGCAAGCGTGGTCATCGCCATGCTTCGAGGGACAGCCCTGGAATCACTGCTCGATGAACAGGTCGATCTGGGTGCCTGCCGAAGCGAAATAG
>JAVHWG010000591.1:0-2995 GCA_032159965.1 Mycobacterium sp. | reverse complement strand
AAGGCGGAGTCCGAGTCGAACGTCGACGTCGGCGACCGGTCCAACGACGTCGTACGCATCAACGGTAACCAGGTGCGGGCCAAGGTGATCGGCGAGGGCGGCAACCTGGGCCTGACCGCGCTGGGTCGCATCGAATACGACCTGCGCGGTGGCCGCATCAACACCGATGCACTGGACAACTCCGCCGGTGTCGACTGCTCTGATCACGAGGTCAACATCAAGATTCTCGTTGACTCGCTGATCATTTCGGGAAAGGTCAGCCCCGACGAGCGCACGGCGTTGCTGGAGTCGATGACCGACGAGGTCGGGCAGTTGGTGCTCGACGACAACATCGAGCAGAACGACCTGATGGGGACCAGCCGGGCCAACGCGTCCAGCCTGTTCACGGTGCACGCGCGCCAGATCGCCCAACTGGAAAAGGATCAGCGACTCAACCGCGAACTCGAAGCGTTGCCCTCGGAAAAGGAGATCAGGCGACGCAGGGACCAGGGGCTGGGTCTGACCTCGCCCGAGTTGGCGACGTTGATGGCGCACGTGAAGCTCGAGTTGAAAGATCAGGTGCTGGCCAGCGATCTGCCGGACCAGGAGATATTCGCCCTGAGGCTGCCCGCATACTTCCCTACCAGGCTGCGGCAGGACTTCAACGACGAGATCCGCACGCACCAGCTGCGCCGAGAGATCGTGACCACGATGCTGGTCAACGACGTCGTCGACTGCGGTGGAATCTCGTACGCGTTCCGGGTCGCCGAGGAGACCGGCGTGGGACCCGTCGACGCGGTTCGTGCGTTCGTGGCCACCGATGCCATATTCGGCATCGTCGACCTGTGGCGTCGCGTTGTCGCGTTGGGTGCCAAAGGCGATGTAGGAGTGGCGCTCTCGGACCGGATGACGCTGGACCTGCGCCGGTTGCTCGATCGGGCGTCACGGTGGCTGATCAACTACCGCCCGCAGCCGTTGGCAGTCGGCGCGGAAATCAACCGATTCGGTTCGCAGGTCAGGGGGCTGTCGCCGCGCATAGGCCAATGGCTGCGGGCAGCAGACGCGGACATCGTCAACGGCCATGCGCGGGAATTCGTCTCGCACGGGGTCCCCGAAGATGTCGCGGGTGCTGTCGCCGCGGGCCTCTACAGCTACAGCCTGCTCGACGTGATCGACATCGCCGACATCGCGGATCGCAACAGCGCGGAGGTCGCCGACGCGTACTTCGCGCTGATGGGCCACTTCAACGTCGACGAGCTACTCACGGCGGTGTCCGGGCTCGAGCGCAACGATCACTGGCATTCGCTGGCGCGCTTGGCTATTCGCGACGACATCTACGGTTCGTTGCGTGCGCTGTGTTTCGATCTTCTCGCGGTCGGAGAACCTGACGAAAACGGCGAGCAGAAGATCGCCGAGTGGGAGCACACGAATACCTCGCGCATCGAGCGGGCACGGCGAACGCTGACCGAGATCTATGACAGCGACCAGCATGACCTGGCGACGCTGTCCGTGGCGGCCCGGCAGATCCGCAGCATGACCCGAACGAGCTCGGGGAGCTCGGCTTGACCGCGATGGGCCGCTTGCGCGATGCGAATTCCGCGGACGGATTCACCACGCCGGTGCCGGTGCGCTGGTCTGACATCGACATGTACCAGCACGTCAACCACGCGACGATGGTGACCATCCTCGAAGAGGCGCGCGTCCCGTTTCTGCTGGAGCCGTTCGGTGCGGAGATCGACACGATCGGCCTGTTGATACACGAAGTCAGGGTGTTGTACAAAGGCCAACTGCGGCTTATCGATTCACCGCTGCAGGTGACGATCTTCAGCAAGAGGGTGCGCGCCGTCGACTTCACGCTGGGCTACGAAGTCCGGCCCGCGGGCGCCGATCTGGGCGTCAAACCGTCAGTGATCGCCGAGACACAGCTGGCGGCCGTGCACATCCACGAGCAACGGCTGCAACGGTTGACGGCTGCGCAGCGCGACTATCTGCAGCGGTGGATGCGATGACAGCGATCTCCGAGCGCGGTCTGTGGCTGTCCGAAGACGGTGCGCGAGCCGACCTCGGTGCGTTCGCCGAGAGGGCGCGTCGCCTCGACCCCGCCGCAGTGATCCGGCTGCGGCAGCGTTCTGCTGACGCGTTGGTAGCCTGGGCGACAACAGGGTTCGGCGTTCTCGCCAGCCGCGTCGTGATGGGCGCCGTACGCCCGGCTGACATGTCCGTCGGTGCGGACGGATTGTTGCGCGGCCTTTCTGCGGTGGAGCCGTCCGACCCGGTCGATCCTTTTTACGTCGATCCGGGCTTCGCGATGGATTCGGCGTGGCGAGGGGTGCTGCCGCCCGACTCGGGTTTCGCCCATGTCGACGACGTGCCGGCGGCTGCGGTACTCGATCTCGCGGACCGCGGCGTCGAGGTGTCCAAGAAGCAGGGCTCGCAGGGTCCGCCGGTCTCCCTGCTGGATCAAGAGGTGATCAACGTCAGCGGGGCCGGGGTCACCGTGGGGATTCCGATGCGCTGCATATTCGCCTTGACCGCAATGGGATTCGTCGATGCCGGCGCGGCCGGCGAGGTGGTGCGGGTGCGAACACTGGGGGCATGGCTGCGCATCGACGCGCGTTACGGCTCGGTGTACCGCCGCCGGGATCTGTTGCTCCTGGTCTAGCCAGCCCCGGACGTCAGCGCCCATCGGATACCACCGACCAGCAGACGCCCGGACAGCCGGACGGCGGTGTTCTCGATCGGCGGAAGGTACGGCAGCCACAGTGGTCGTCGCGCCCAGGACGGCAGCAGCGCGACCGCGGCAGCGGACAGCAGCCCGTATGGAGCACGGGCGACGACGGGCAGCGGGGGAGTCAGCAGGAGGAAACGGGCCGCGTCGCGCGCGGCAGCGGTACCGCGCAATTCGGGACGGTACGCCTCGAGCCGCTCGTCGAGCTCGCGTTCGGTGCGGGGCGGTTCGAGGACACCGAGCGCCTCGGCGACGCGCGCGGTGTCGGCGACGTAGTCATCACGGGCC
>JAVHWG010000579.1:0-5969 GCA_032159965.1 Mycobacterium sp. | reverse complement strand
GTCGCCGCCGGATTGACGGCGGTGTTCGTCGTGTTCTTTCCCCTGTCGGCGGTGGGCCAGATGGCCAGCCTCGCGTTCCTGGTGATCTACGCGACGGTGTCAATCGGCCACTTCCGCGTCCGCAAGCTGACGCGTGCGAATCCGGTACTGCTGGGAATCGGCGTGCTGCTGAATCTTGGGCTTTTCGTCCTGCTCCTCGGGTACACCATCCACACCGGTCCCGCCAGCACATGGATCACGCTGCTGGCGACCCTCGCGGTGAGCTTCTTGTTCGAGATCGGCTACCGGCGGGTGACCGGCCGCAGGTTACGCGTCAGCTAACCCCGCTAGGGTGGCCACATGATCGGTGTTTCCCAAGTCGACCATGTGATCACCCTGGAGATGCAGCGTCCGGACCGCCGCAACGCGCTGAACAGCGAGCTCGTCGAAAATCTGCGCCTGGCGATCGAAGCCGCCGCCGCCGAAGACATGCGCGCAATCGTGCTCACTGGCCAGGGCAGTGTGTTCTGCGCCGGGGCGGACCTGTCCGGCGATGCTTTCGCCGCCGACTATCCAGACCGGTTGATCGCCCTCAACAAAGCGATCGACGCGGCCCCGATGCCCGTCATCGGGGCCATCAACGGTCCGGCCATCGGCGCAGGCCTTCAACTGGCCATGATCTGCGATCTGCGCGTCGTCTCCCCTGATGCGTTCTTTCAATTTCCGACCTCGAAATACGGTCTTGCTCTGGACAATTGGAGTATCCGACGGCTGTCCTCGTTGGTCGGGCACGGGCGCGCGCGGTCGATGTTGCTGACGGCGGAGAAACTCACCGCCGACGCGGCGCTGCAGACCGGTATGGCGAACAGGATCGGCGACCTCGCCGACGCGCAGAAATGGGCCGAAGAAATCGCCGCGCTCGCGCCGCTGGCACTTCAACACGCGAAACGCGTACTCAACGACGACGGCGCGTACGAAGAACAGAATGCGGTCCACAAGGAACTCTTCGACAAGGCGTGGGCCAGCGAGGACGTGATCGAGGCCCAGGTGGCCCGGCTTCAGAAACGGCCACCGAACTTCAAGGGCGCTTGATGCTTCGGGCTGCGGTGCGGCTGGGCGTCGGCACGGCCACCCTTTTCGGGGGCGGCTGGGCTCTTCGCGCGCTGCGCGGTGCGCCGGCGGCTCTGGGCGCAGGCCCACTGGCCATTCGTCAGGTCGCCAACGGGTCGCCGAACTACCGCGACGGCGCCTTCGTCAACGTCGATCCCGCCTCGATGATCGAGATCAACCACCAGGAGCAGCGGATCCTGCTGCGCGAGATGATGTCCGGACGATCGGGCCGTCCGCCCGCCGATATTCCCCTGGCCATGCCCACCAAGCTCGGCGTCCCGCCCGCGTCGTTGGCCGTCACCTGGTTCGGCCATTCGACCGCACTTGTGGAGATCGACGGGTACCGCGTGCTGACGGACCCGGTCTGGAGCGAACGGTGTTCGCCGTCGCACACAGTAGGACCGCAGCGGATGCACGCCCCGCCGGCGCCGCTGGAGTCGCTGCCCGCCGTCGACGCCATCGTGATCAGCCACGACCACTACGACCATCTCGACATCGACACCGTGGTCGCCCTCGCCCGCACCCAGCGCGCCCCCTTCTTCGTCCCGCTTGGAGTAGGTGCCCATCTGCGTGAGTGGGGTATTCCCGACCACCGGATCGTCGAACTGGACTGGGGCGAAAGCAGTTCGGTGGACGACCTGACCATGGTCTGCGTACCGGCCCGGCATTTCTCCGGCCGCTTCCTGTCACGCAACACGACGCTGTGGGCGTCGTGGGTGTTTGCCGGGCCGGAACATCGCGTCTATTTCGGCGGCGACACGGGGTATACCACCAGCTTCGCCGACATCGGTTCGAAGCATGGACCATTCGACCTGACGCTGATGCCCGTGGGTGCCTATAACACGCTCTGGCCGGACATCCACATGAATCCTGAGGACGCGGTTCGTGCGCACTTGGACGTCAGCGGCCCCGGTCGAGGGTTGTTGGTGCCCATCCACTGGTGCACGTTCCGCCTCGCGCCGCACCCGTGGGCCGAACCTGTCGAACGCCTCCTGGTTGCCGCGGACGCCGAGGACGTGGCGGTCGTCGTGCCCAAGCCGGGACAGCGTGTCGAGCCGTCCGACGCGACGTCCGGTCGTCAGCCCGCGGGCGACACGGGATCCGACCGGTGGTGGCGACTGTGAGCGACTAGCGTCGTTAGTGTGAAGCACCGGGTTGCACAAACTGTGCTCGCGTTGATTCTGCTGGTGCTGTCGGCATGCGGGTCCCAGGGATCCTCGCTGTCGCCGTCGCTGAACGGGTCGCCGAATGAGGTCTCCGGCGTCGAGATTCCGGCCGGCCAGGTGGACGCCGCGATCGGAAAGGTCGACGGCCTGGCGGAGGAGTTGATGAAGCGTTCGGGCATACCGGGCATGGCAGTTGCGGTGATTCATGACGGAAAGGTCGCCTACGTCAAGGGTTTTGGCGTGAAGGACGTCCGGTCCGGCGCCAAAGTCGATGCCGACACGGTGTTTCAGATCGCATCACTGTCGAAGCCGGTGGGAGCCACCGTCGTCGCCAACGAGGTCACCCACAACGTTGTCGGTTGGGACATGCCGGTGTGGGTCACCATGCCCACGTTCGCGCTGTCGGACCCGTATGTCACGCGCCACGTGACCGTCGCCGATCTGTATGCACATCGCTCCGGACTGCCCGACCACGCCGGTGACGGCCTCGAGGACCTCGGCTACGACCGTGGTCAGATACTGGACCGCCTGAAGTTCCTGCCACTGGATTCGTTCCGAAACACTTACGCGTACACGAACTTCGGGGTAACGGCGGCAGCCGAGGCGGTGGCCGCAGCGGCCAAGAAGCCGTGGGAACAACTGTCGGACGAGGTGCTGTACCGGCCGTTGGGCATGACGGCGACAAGTTCACGATTCGCCGACTACCAAGCCCGGCCCAACCGCGCGCTCGGACACGTGAAGACTCCCACGGGCTACCAACCGCTCAACACCAGGAATGCCGATGCGCAGTCGCCCGCCGGCGGCGTCAGCTCCTCGATCGGCGACATGGCGCGCTGGCTGACGATGGTGCTGGGCAACGGAACGTACAACGGCGTGCGGATCGCTTCGCAAGAAGCGCTGCTGCCCGCGGTCACACCTCAGGTGGTATCGGTGCCGCCGGGCAACCCGGGGTCCCGGGCGTCGTTCTACGGCTTCGGCTTCAACGTCTCCGTGACGGCAACCGGGCGCACCCAGTTCAGCCATTCGGGCGCGTTCGCATTGGGTGCCGGATCGGCCTTCTCGGCGCTGCCCTCGGCGAATGTCGGAATCATCGCACTGACGAACGCCGCGCCGATCGGCGTACCCGAGACATTGGCCGCCGAGTTCATGGATCTGGTGCAGTTCGGTGAGATTCGCGAGGACTGGGCCGCGCTGTATCAACAGGCTTTCGACGCGATGGACAAACCGGAGGGATCGCTCGTCGGTAGGGCGCCGCCCGCCAGTCCGGCGCCTGCCAAGCCGTTGGAGTCCTATGTCGGCGAGTACGCCAACCCTTATTGGGGACCGGCGAAGATCAGCCAGTCGGGTGACGCGTTGCGTCTCACGATCGGCCCGCGCAACGACACGTTCCCGTTAACCCATTGGGACGGTGACACATTCACATTCACTCTGCAGAACGAGAACGCGCCGCCGGGAACGATATCGAAGGCGACGTTCACGGGCAACGAATTGGCACTGGAGTACTACGACCTCAACAAGCTGGGCACTTTCACCCGCTGATCTGACTACGCTGCATGCCATGACTGAGCGTGGTGTCACCGGCCCGACCGCAGAGGTTCTGCCTGATGTCGGGCTCACCGATGCCGAAGTCGCCCAACGAATCGCCGAGGGCAAATCCAATGACGTCCCGTCCCGTGCCGCGCGCAGCGTGTCAGAGATCGTTAAGGCCAACGTGTTCACCCGCATCAACGCGATCCTGGGTGTGCTCTTTGTAATCGTGCTGAGCACCGGGTCGCTCATCAACGGGTTGTTCGGCCTGCTGATCATCGCGAACAGCGCGGTCGGCATCGTCCAGGAACTACGCGCCAAGCAGACGCTGGACAAGCTGGCGATCGTCGGGCAGGCCAAACCCCTCGTGCGCAGGCAAGGCGGCAGTCGCGAGCTCCTGCCGGGCGAGGTGGTGCTCGACGACATCATCGAGCTGGGCCCCGGGGACCAGATCGTCGTCGACGGCACGGTGGTCGAGGAATCCAACCTCGAAATCGACGAGTCACTGCTGACCGGTGAAGCCGACCCCATCGACAAGAGCGTCGGCGACCAGGCGATGTCCGGCAGCTTCGTCGTCGCTGGAAGCGGCGCTTATCGTGCCACCCGGGTCGGCCGCGAGGCGTACGCCGCGAAGCTGGCCGAAGAGGCCAGCAAGTTCACGCTCGTGAAATCCGAACTGCGCAGCGGCATCAACACGATCCTGAAGTTCATCACGTACCTTCTGCTGCCCGCCGGGATGCTGATCATCTACACGCAACTGTTCACCACCGATGCGGGCTGGCGGGCCGCGGTGCTCGGGATGGTCGGCGCGTTGGTCCCGATGGTGCCGGAGGGATTGGTGCTGTTGACGTCGATCGCCTTCGCCGTCGGCGTGGTCCGACTGGGACGCCGGCAGTGCCTGGTGCAGGAACTGCCCGCGATCGAGGGCCTTGCGCGCGTCGACGTGGTGTGTGCCGACAAGACCGGCACGCTGACCGAGAATGGGATGCGCCTGTCGGAGACCAAGGCGGTCGATGCGACGGCCAACCGGGAAACCCCGGTGGCAGATGTGCTGGCGTCCCTGGCTGCCGACGACGCCCGGCCCAACGCCAGCATCCAGGCGATCGCAGAGGCCTACAAGCTTCCGCCGGGCTGGACGTCGACGGCCATCGCACCGTTCAAGTCGGCCACCAAGTGGAGCGGCGTGTCCTACAAAGGCCACGGTAATTGGGTGATCGGAGCGCCGGACATGCTGCTGGATCCCTTGTCGCCCGTCGCAGAACAGGCGGAAACAATTGGGGCAAAAGGACTTCGAGTCCTGCTGCTGGCGTCCAGCGATGTGCCCGTGGATCACCCGGAGGCGCCCGGCAACATCACCCCCGCGGCGCTGGTGGTTCTCGAGCAGCGGATCCGGCCGGACGCCCGCGATACGCTGGATTATTTTGCCTCCCAGAATGTTTCGATCAAGGTGATCTCCGGTGACAACGCGGTATCGGTGGGTGCGGTGGCGTCGTCGCTGGGCCTGGAAGGGCAGACGCTGGATGCCCGTGAGCTGCCCGCCGACATCGGTGAGCTGGCCACCACAATGGACGAATACTCCACGTTCGGCAGAGTGCGCCCGGATCAGAAGCGGGCAATGGTGCACGCGCTGAAGTCTCGCGACCATACGGTGGCAATGACGGGCGACGGCGTCAACGACGTCCTGGCACTCAAGGACGCAGATATCGGCGTAGCAATGGGTGCGGGTAGCGCGGCATCGCGTGCGGTGGCGCAGATCGTGTTGCTCGACAACAAGTTCGCGACGCTGCCGTACGTGGTGGCCGAGGGTAGGCGGGTGATCGGGAACATCGAACGGGTTTCCAACCTGTTCCTGACCAAGACGGTGTACGCGGTGCTGCTGGCGGTGCTCGTCGGTCTGGCCGGGCTCGCGTCGAAGGTCTTCGACACCGACCCGTTGCCGTTCCCGTTCCAGCCCATCCACGTGACGATCACCGCGTGGTTCACCATCGGTATCCCGGCGTTCGTTCTGTCGCTGGCACCCAACACCGAACGGGCCAAGCCACGGTTCGTGCGGCGCGTGATGACGGCCGCGTTGCCGTCGGGACTGATCGTGGGCATCACGACGTTCACCAGCTACCTACTGGCCTACCAGGGTCTGCAGGCGAGTCCCGCTCAGCAACTGCAGGCCTCGACGTCAGCGTTGATCAC
>JAVHWG010000568.1:0-4548 GCA_032159965.1 Mycobacterium sp. | reverse complement strand
ACGAATGGGAGAAACTTCTTGCCAATTCCTACAGCTGTCATTAGCACCGGTATGAACAGCAGGGTACCCACTGCGGGAACAATAAAATGGAAGAACCAATTGAACTCGTCGTGCGCTTTGCGCCAGTAGTACGACATGCAGGAGATATTGAACACAATATAGATCGCCAACATGATCGCGGTCAGCACCGTGGCGCAAATTAAGAAACCATTGACCGGGCCGTACTTGAGTCCCAAGGGTAGGCCCACGGCAAGCGTCACCACGAGCTGAAACAGAATTCCGAAGACCGGAGTTTGATGTTTAGGGTGAGTCCTCTGGAAGACACGGGGCAGCAACCGGATCCGGGCCATCGCGTACCAAGTACGCGAGACGGCGATTGTGGCTGAATTACCGTTCGCGAATGCTGAGTTCAGGATCGCGAAGAATACGATGACCCACCCGATGCCCCACACGCTTTTGCCGAAACCCACCCAAGGGCTACCACCTCCCAGTGCGCCGTACCCCTGCACGTTTTCGGGGTGTACGAAGACGGACAGGGCATAGGTTGTCAGAACGTAGAACAGGCCGATGATGAGACAGGAGAGGATCACGGCTCGAGGGATGAGCTTCTTGGGATTGCGGGTCTCTTCTGCTAGCGGGGCAGCTGCCTCGAACCCGATGAAGGCGACCATCACGTAGACGGCGCCTGCCACGACTCCTGTCAATCCGGTGAAGCCTTGTACGGTGGCCGAGTGCACCGAGAAGACCGAGAGCGTGTTGTGGGCTTTCCCGGCCTTAACGATCAATGCAATGGATAGAGCGACGAAAACAGCGATCTCGAAGAGACCGAGGACCACTCCGACTCCCGCGCTGAAGCGCACGCCGACGATGTTGATGATCGCGATGGACACTGCAAGGAGAATCGCGAGGGCCACCCATGTAGCGCGGAAGGGCCAATTAAACTCCGTCTGCAGCACGGTTGCGCAGAGGTAGCCGAAGACAAGGCTGGTGATCGGCCCGACGAGGGCCGCGACGAGCGAGTATCCCCACGCTACGAGGAAACCGACCGACTTGTGCAGGCCTTCGGCGGCATACGTGTAGATGCCGCCCGCGGATGACAGCTTCCGCGCGAGTTGCCCAACGGAGTTGGCAACGAGCAAGCTGCCAAGCAGGCAGAGAGAGACCGATAACGTCAGGGCACCACCGGCGAAGCCTGCAGCGGCGGCGATTCCGAGTGCGACGGCGAAGCTTGGGGCCATGAACGTTACGGACTGAAACAGGACCCCCGACAAGCCGATCGCTTGCGTAGCGAGTCCAGGGGAACCCTGGCCGCTACCGGTGGTCGTAGTAGCGGTCGTACCGCGGATGGGCACACCAGACATGACGCTCCTATCAAGTGCCTCGACGTGTTAGCGAGAATGGCGGATCTGCGTACATGCCCGGTTAGGGTCCATAGAAGGACGGTTGTGACCGGGGACGCGGAGAAGATTCAGTTTGCTGATGTAATAAATTCTCGTACTATGCGTTCGAACGAGTCCGGCTGCTCCCAGATCATCATGTGCCCAGACTGAATCTCTTTGAGCTGCGCGTTGGGAACCGTTGAGGCGATCCGCTCCGGTAGATCTGTCCGCGCGACGGTGTCGAGGGTTCCAGATATAACTAGCGTCGGCATGTTGAGTGTTGATAATTCGGTCAGCGCATCGTGATCTCGACACGCCGCGACGGACGCCATGAGACCTTCGAGGTCGGGCAGGGGTGTCGACATGAACTCAGCGACAGTTTCAGGGTGCTCTCGAAGATAGGGCCCGCTGTAGCAGCCAAGGAATAGGCTTTCGATGAGTCGTTGATCCTGGTGATCCTCACCGAGCTTGATCCAATGGCGTAGGAGGACATCCAACAGTGGGTCCTTTTCGGCCCATGTGCCCGCCAAAACTAATCGGCTGACATCTTCCGGGTACCTGAGTGCCCACCGCTGACAGATGGCGCCCCCCATGGAGGACCCGACCGCAATAACCGGTGTTATGCCGAGCGCGCTCACGACGTCGTGGGCATCATCTGCGAAGTCTTCCATGGTGTATGGCCCCGGCAGGACAGTGCTCGCGCCAGTGCCCCTGTTGTCGAAAGTGACGCAGGTGTATTGACCTGAAAATTGCTCCACCTGCGTTGTCCAGCCGGTGTGATCATCGCCCAGCCCGGCAACCCACACCAGAGCGGGACCTGTGCCGCGACGCTCTACATACACCTCGCCGCCAGCACGCGTACGGACGACACTTCCTTCCGCTTCGGGGCTAGACATAGGTCTTGCCGTTGCGGAGGTGACCACCGACATTCGCTCTGCGGGGACGTGGTGAGCCGCCGCCCCTCAGCCGGAACGCCGCTCGACTGATCGGAACATCCCTGTCGAGATTCACGCCGTCACTCCCGTTCGTAGCTGCTGCCCGTCGGTTGAATTTCGCGCTGACGAAGGGCGATCGACAATATGGGAAGACTAATCAGGCGAAATACCACGTGTCAACAGTTGATATATCGGATGGACATCACCAGAAGCGGGCTGAGTGAGATCGGCAAGCGCGTGGTGTTGGCCGCGGCCCGCCTAACGCTGGGCGCCCGAGCTACGCTGCTCACAGGTATTCCGATGGCATGGTCAGCGAGGAGGAAGCGGTGCCCATCGATCAACCCCGTGCCAGTGACATCGCCTATCACGAGCTCCGCGAGATGATTCTGGACCTGCGGCTGAAGCCCGGCTCGGTTCTGAACGAGCAATCCGTCGCGGGAGAACTTGGCCTCGGCCGGATGCCGGTTCGCGAGGCGATCGCAAGGCTGGCCTCTGACCGCTTCGTAACGGTGGTTCCGCGACGGGGGACGGTTGTGACCGCGTTCAGCCTCCAAGACGTCCTGGATATGTTCGACGCACGCGAGGCGATCGAGTGCGGCGTTGCCTACATCGTCGCGAAACGAGCGACCGAAGAGGACCTGGCCACTCTGCGGCGACTCGTTGAGGCGGCCGACCGGGCCCGCGAAGGCACCGACCAAGAGGCCTACCTCCGCGACGATCACCAGATCCACGCACTCCTCGTGCACATGGTCCGCAACTCGCTACTCCAGGACGCCGCTGATCGACTGCTTCTCCACAATCTCCGATTCTGGCGGTCGTACTGGTCCTCACGACCGGCCCAGCACACCACAATGATCACCCACGCCGACCTGCTCGTCGCTCTAGAGACCCATGACCCGCCCCAAGCTGCGAAGGCAATGCGCGAACATATAGAGGCGTCACGCCAACTCCTGCAGTCCTCGTTCTAACGCCCCGCGACACGGGTGTATCGCGTAAACGGTGTTTCTGGCGGTTTCCATTAGTAGGTACATGGGAGGGCGGCTCCACGCGCCGAACTCAAAGTCGTATCGAGGGCGTTGTACCGTGGTTGTCGACTAGGCCCGGCGCGCGAGATCGCCTAACACACGGGTGATGTTCGTGTCGTATCGGGCTGGCGGGCGGGTTCCTGCGAGCGTGCGGCCATGACTGGGTTTCCTTTTGGGCGCTCGGCGTCTGCGTCCGGGCCAGGTACGGAATCGACTCGGTGATCGGCTCATCGATCGGTATCTGGGGTTCGTGGTGGGGCGGTATCGGCCGAACACCGTACGGTCGGTGGCCTTCGATCTGAAGGTGTTCTGCACCGTCGTCGCCAAGGACCCGATCGAGGTCACGCCTGCTGATCTATTCGAGTTCGTCGCCGATCAGCGGGGTGATCGGTCGGTGGTCCGGCTGTCGGATCGGGAGTCGGTCCTGTCCGCTCGCACGATCGCGTGCCGCCTGCCGCCTGCCGTCGTTGTCGGGGTTCTGTGCGCATCCTGACTCCAGCGCGCCGGATGCCTTGGCTTCCTCGAAGTCGGCGACGATTACTTATCACCGGAAAAGTGCCCGGTACGGAAACCCGTCCGCCGCCGGATTCGGCGCAGTCCGCGGACGTGTCATCACCGGCTAAGGGGAGACAGCTCTCGGCGAGCGGGCGCGGAATCTATTGATACTGATCCTTCCGCGCAATCAGCAACGCGCCAAATGACTGTCGTGACCGACACGCCGTGACCCGATCTACGGCCTGGCCCGCCCCTCGATCAGTTGGCGACTGTGAACCGGCGACCGGTGTGTGCCGGAGTCTCGATCTCGTCCACGAGCGCGACGGCGAAGTCCTCGGCAGAGATCGAGTCGCCCGCGGGGGTGTCGTCGGCCACGACGTAGCTGCCGGTGCGCTGTCCTGGCTCGATGATTGGCGCAGGGGAGAGGTAGCTCCATTCACCGGCGGTGCTGAGGGCCTTGAGAGCGTCGAGTGAGGCCGCAGCGGCGAGGGCTTCGGTCTTGTAGATCTCGGGAAACTCCGCGGTATCGACCAACCGGACCCCTGGGGCGGCAAAGAGTGAACCCGCGCCGCCGACCACGATCAGCCGAGCAGCTGAGACAGCCGTCGCGAGTTCGACCAGGGTGTCGGCGAAGGCGGACGGGTCCCCGCCCGGCTCACGACTAGGGCCGATGGCCGACACAATGACGTGGTTGTCGGCGGCAAGGTGTTTGAG
>JAVHWG010000557.1:0-10053 GCA_032159965.1 Mycobacterium sp. | reverse complement strand
CGCTGGGCATTCGATACGTGATGACCAGCACCCCGGTGGTCCGTGAGTTCGTGATGCCCGACGGCTTGTCATCGCTGGACAAGTCGCGGTCCTGGGAGAAGATTTTCGACAATGGCGGGGCCCGTATCTACGAGTGGCGTGAGGATGAGCGCCGCGCGCAGAGCAGCGGGCCGACGAGTAGCCCCAATCGCGGCGGATAGGGTCGACGAATGGCTGAGGAGAATGAGGTGGGCACGGTGACTTCCGGCATCGACGACGACGACATCGAGATCATCAACGGCCGTGATGACTACGACGGTAAGGGTGATCCCGACGAGCGCTCGGTGACCGATCTCGTCGAACAGCCCGCGAAGGTGATGCGGATCGGCACGATGATCAAGCAGCTGCTCGAGGAGGTGCGGGCCGCTCCGCTGGACGACGCCAGCCGCAATCGATTGCGCGAAGTCCACGCCACCAGCATCCGCGAGCTCGAGGACGGGCTCGCCCCGGAGCTGCGCGAGGAGCTGCACCGGCTGACGTTGCCGTTCACGGAGAACACGACGCCGTCGGACGCCGAATTGCGCATCGCGCAGGCGCAGCTCGTCGGGTGGTTGGAGGGTCTGTTCCACGGCATCCAGACCGCTCTGTTCGCCCAGCAGATGGCTGCCCGCGCCCAGCTCGAGCACATGAGAGGGCAGGGCGCCCTCCCGCCCGGGATGACGCCGGGCCCCACGCCGCAGGGCGGACCCGGCGCCCCGACCGGGCAGTACCTGTAGGTGTGGTGTCCGTAACCGATTCGACCGCCGACGGCGTGCAGTCACCGACTCACGACGTCAGCATCCGGACGCAAGGTGCCTGGGTCGAGTTCCCGATCTTCGACGCGAAGTCGCGGTCGCTCAAGAAGGCGTTCCTCGGCAAGGCCGGCGGCACGATCGGGCGCAATACGAGCAACGTCCTGGTCATCGAGGCGCTGCGGGACATCACGCTCGCGTTGGACACCGGTGACCGGGTCGGACTGGTCGGACACAACGGCGCGGGCAAGTCCACGCTGCTGCGGCTGCTCTCGGGAATTTATGAACCGACACGCGGTAGGGCCGTCGTAAAGGGCCGTGTCGCTCCGGTTTTCGACCTCGGCGTCGGGATGGATCCAGAAATCTCCGGCTACGAGAACATCATCATCCGTGGCTTGTTCCTGGGCGAGACCCGCAAGTCGATGCTCGCCAAGGTCGACGAGATCGCCGAGTTCACTGAGCTCGGCGAGTACTTGTCGATGCCGCTGCGGACGTACTCGACCGGGATGAGGGTGCGTCTCGCGATGGGCGTGGTGACCAGCATCGACCCGGAGATCCTGCTCCTCGACGAGGGCATCGGTGCCGTCGATGCCGAATTCATGAAGAAGGCGCAGGTACGGCTGCAGGCGCTCGTGGAGCGCTCGGGCATCCTGGTGTTCGCGAGCCATTCCGCCGAGTTCCTCGCCCGGTTGTGCAAGACCGCAATCTGGATCGACCACGGCACCATCAAGTTGATGGGCAGTATCGAAGAGGTCGTGCGCGCCTATGAGGGCGAGGATGCGGCGCGGCACGTGCGGGAGATCATCGCCGAGTCTGCGCGTGACCAATGACCGCGGTGTGTGCGGTGCTGGTGACGTACCGGCGTCCCGACGAACTGGCGAAATCGCTCGATGCGTTGAGCGCTCAGACCCGCCGACCGGACCACCTGATCGTCGTCGACAACGACAACGACGACCGGGTGCGCGATCTGGTCGACGGGCAACCGGTGCCGTCGACGTACCTCGGCTCACGCCGAAACCTTGGCGGTGCAGGAGGATTCGCGCTGGGAATGCTGCAGGCGCTGGCACTGGGCGCGCAATGGGTGTGGTGTGCCGACGACGACGGGCGGCCCGCCGATCCGTCGGTGCTGGCGACGTTGATGGGATGCGCCGAGCAGCACGGGCTCGCCGAGGTGTCGCCGATGGTGTGTGACATGGACGACCCTGAGCGCCTGGCGTTTCCGTTGCGGCGCGGCCTGGTGTGGCGCCGGCATGTCAGCGAACTGCGTGCCGAGGGCGACTCGGGATTGCTGCCCGGCATCGCGTCGTTGTTCAACGGAGCCTTGTTCCGGGCGGCGACGCTCGAGGCCGTGGGTGTGCCCGATCTGCGGCTGTTCGTGCGCGGGGATGAAGTAGAGGTACACCGGCGACTGGTTCGTTCTGGTCTGCCGTTCGGCACCTGTTTGAGCGCGGTGTACCTGCACCCCCAGGGCTCTGACGAGTTCAAGCCGATCCTCGGCGGCCGCATGCACACGCAGCATCCGGACGACCCGGTCAAGCGGTTCTACACATACCGCAACCGCGGCTACGTGCTCTCGCAGCGCGGCCTGCGCCGATTGTTGCCGCAGGAATGGCTGCGCTTCGGCTGGTATTTCCTGGTCAGCCGCCGTGATCCCGCCGGACTGATGGAATGGGTTCGGCTCCGGCGGCTCGGCCGCGCGGAACAGTTCCGGCGACCGCCCGCCGGAGGTGGCGCGTGACCAGCCCGCCGATGCGCCCGATGAACCACGACGTCGAGGACGCCGCCGACTCCAAGACGTTCCACCGCGCCTTCCAGGACCTGACCGAGGGCCTGCAACGCCGGCAGTTGTGGCTTCACCTGGGCTGGCAGGACATCAAGCAGCGGTACCGGCGCTCGGTGCTGGGCCCGATCTGGATCACCATCGCGATGGGCACGACGGCGGTCGCGATGGGCGGCTTGTATTCGAAGCTGTTCCACCTGGAACTGTCCGAGCACCTGCCGTACGTGACACTCGGGCTGATCATCTGGGGGCTGATCAGCGCGTCGATCCTCGAAGGTGCCGAGGTGTTCGTCGCCAACGAAGGTCTGATCAAGCAGCTGCCGACGGCGCTGTCGGTGCACGTCTACCGGCTGGTGTGGCGTCAGGCAATCTTGTTCGCGCACAACATCGTCATCTACGTCATCATCGCGATGATCTTCCCGAAGCCGTGGAAATGGACCGATCTGGCGGTGATACCAGCGCTCGGCCTGATCGCCCTGAACTGTGTCTGGGTGTCGCTTGTGTTCGGCATCGTCGGAACCCGCTTCCGCGACATCGGGCCGCTGCTCAACAGCCTCGTGCAACTGCTGTTCTTCATGACGCCGATCATCTGGAACGACCAGACGCTGCAATCTCAGGGCGCCAGCCAGTGGCGATGGGTCGTTGAGCTGAACCCGCTGTTCCACTACCTGGACATCGTGCGGGCGCCGCTGCTCGGCGCCGACCAGCACATGCGGCACTGGATCGTCGTGCTGGTGCTGACGGCGGTCGGTTGGGTGCTTGCCGTGTTCGCGATGCAGCGGTACCGAAGCCGCGTGCCGTACTGGGTGTGAGCACCGCCTCCCGACGAGAGGCGTCAGCGCTCGAACACATCGGGGACGCCGTCGCGGTCAAGGTCCTCCGACTCCTCTTGAAAAACCTTGCGGTAGTGGCGGTTTCGTAAACGAAGCACCACCGCGGCCAATACCGCCGCCAGCGCGGACCCGGCGAGCACACCCACCTTGACGGTGTCGGCGCGCTCGGATCCCTCGCCGAACGCGAGGTCCCCGATCAGCAGCGAGACCGTGAAACCGACACCCGCCAGAAGCGACACCCCGAAGACGTCGGTCCAGCGCAGGGCCGGGTCCAGGCTCGCGCGAGTCAGTCCCGCGAGCACCCGCGACGTGCAGAACACACCGACAGGTTTACCGACGACCAACCCGACGATGACTCCCAGAGCGACGGGGTCGGTCAGGGTACGGAGCAGTCCGTCGACGCTGCCGACGGTCACCCCTGCCGCGAAGAACGCAAACACAGGCACGGCAAACCCGGCTGAGATCGGATGAGTCCGCCGTTCGAACGGCTCGGCGAGACTGCGCTTTCCGCCGGCACCGGCGGAGACCGGGACCGTGAAACCCAGCACCACGCCGGCCACGGTGGCGTGCACCCCCGATTCATGGACCAACGCCCACGCCGCGACCGCGAGCGGTACGAGCAGCCACCAGCGGGTCACCCGAAGCTGAACACATACCGCGAACAGCAGGATCGGAACAAGCGCCAGGACGAGCGCAGGGAGGTTGATCTTCTGCGTGTAGAACACGGCGATGACCGTGATGGCGAGCAGATCGTCGACAACGGCCAGGGTGAGCAGGAATGTGCGCAGCGCTGACGGAAGGTGCGTGGATATGACCGCCAACACCGCGACGGCGAACGCGATGTCGGTGGCCGTCGGGATCGCCCACCCGCGCGCAGCGTGCACATGAGCAGTGATCGCCACGAAGATCGCCGCGGGCGCCGCCATCCCCCCGATCGCCGCGGCGATCGGCAAGGCCGCGCGACCTGGGTCCCGCAGATCGCCGGCGACGAACTCGCGTTTGAGTTCAAGCCCGACGACGAAGAAGAAAAGTGCCAGCAGGCCGTCCGCGGCCCAGGTGGACAGAGAGAGGTCGAGATGGAGCCAGAACCGGTCGCTGCCGACCCGAAGGTCGCCCAGCGCGTCGTAGGAACCCGACCACGGCGAATTCGCCCACAGAAGCGCCACCGCCGCGGACAGCAGTAACAACGCGCCGCCTACGGTCTCCTTCTGCAACAGCGACGAAATGCGCGAGGTCTCCGACCACGAGCCACGTGTCAACAGCACGCGATGCGGCGGACGATGAGAGTCGTTGTCAGGCAACGTCGGTCACTTTGACTTCGCGGCCAGTCGAATGCTCATCCGGGCGGTCGCACTGTGCAGGATGAGGCTCAACGTCACTGCCACAACGACGGTCTGAGCAAGCAGTCCGCGATGACCGATGTCACCTTTGCCGACCACCACCAGGCCCAGCACCATTGTCCCGATCCCGCGAGGGCCGAACCATCCCATGAACAATGTGCTCTTCATCGGCAAGCCGGCACCGATCATCGACAGCAGCACCGCGGCGATCCGGACGGCGAACACCGCGATGATGACGAAAACCACTATGCGCCAGCCCACATCGCGCCACGCGTCGATCACTGCGAAGGCGCCGAACATGGCGAACACCAGCAGCTCCAGCAGCTCGCCGACGGCATCGGACACCTGAGTCGTCACCGCGCGCACGCCACTCCTCGACGACAGCAGCGCGTAGGCGAGCCCGCCGGCGAACGCGGCCACGAAACCGCTGGCGTGCACGTGCTCTGCGGCACCGAAGCAACTCAGGGCCAGCGCCAATGTCGCGAGCTGGGACCACGTTTCGCTCATCCATTCCCGATCGCGTGACCACACGACCACGATCGCCCCGGCCGCGCCGATCGCGAGACCGAGCCCGAGGGAGACGAATTCCGTGCGTACGGCCGACCAAATCCACCGCGCGGGCTGCGGGTCATGGCTGTCGGAGGCCGCAGCGAGGGCGGCCAGCAGCACAGCCAGCGCGAAGCCGTCGTAGAAGCCGCTCTCGGCGGCCAATGCGATGCGAATCCTTTCCGGCAGTCGTCGGTCGTCGGTTACCGCTTCGATCAGCGCCACTTCGATGGGCGCGACCACCACTGCGAGGCACACCGCCTCCCACAGCGGCAGCACGGGCACCAGCAGGACGGCGGCGGCTGTGCCGAGTACCAGCGACACCGGAATGCCGATCGCCAGCAGGCGCACCGTCAATCGTCCGCGGCCGAGCACAGTGCGCGGATTCAGTCGCGACGCCTGGTTGAACAGGATGACGGTCAACGCGAGCTGCGCCAGCACCGTGAAGCTCTCCGCGTCGGCGTTCTCGACATCGATCAAGCCGAGTCCGGAGGGCCCCAGCAACAGCCCGGCGACGACGAATATCAGCGCGGGCGCCACGTATGACTTACGCACCAGGCCCGACATCACCGCATACCCGAGCACCAGGCATGTCAGGGCGAAGGCGGTCTGCGTGTGCATCAGCGGTAAGGCTCGCACATTTCCTCGGACGTCATCCGCCGTCAGCGCCAACCCTTAAGCTGCCCGGGTGGCCGAGCCGCCGATGTCCCCCACGCTCTCGCTGAAGACACAAGTGATGCGTTTCGTCATCACCGGCGGGTTGTCGGCGGTCGTCGATTTCGGGTTGTACGTGCTCGGCCTTGCTGCAGGACTGAACGTCAACCTCGCGAAGTCGCTCAGCTTCATCGCCGGAACGACGACGGCGTACCTGATCAACAGACGCTGGACCTTCCAGGCACCGCCCAGCACCCCGCGATTCATCGCGGTCTGCGTCCTCTACGCGGTGACGTACGGCGTGCAGGTCGGTATCAACTACCTGTTCTACGTGCAGTTCGCGGCCTATCCGTGGCGGGTGCCGGTGGCCTTCGTGATCGCGCAGGGCACCGCGACCGTCATCAACTTCATCGTGCAGCGCGCGGTGATCTTCCGGCTGCGCTGAGTCTTGATGCGTCGAGCGCACCGAAGTTGTACGCATTTCACGAGTAGCGGCGCGAATAACCGTGCGGTCGGCAAAATGGCTTCGGCGGTAGGCTGACCGGCGATGTTGACCACGAAACGGCTCACCGGGTGGGGCCGCACTGCGCCGACCGTTGCGCAGGTGCTCACCACTCCCGATGTCGATGAGATCGTCAAGGCCGTCGCGCGGGCGGCCGACGGCGGCACGCGCGGTGTGATCGCGCGCGGGCTGGGCCGGTCATACGGCGACAACGCGCAAAACGGCGGCGGGCTGGTGATCGACATGACGCCGCTGAACCGGATCCACTCGATCAGTGCCGACACCCGGCTTGTCGACGTGGATGCCGGCGTGAACCTGGACCAGTTGATGCGTGCCGTGCTGCCGCTCGGACTCTGGGTCCCCGTGTTGCCGGGGACGCGCCAGGTGACGGTCGGCGGCGCGATCGCCTGCGACATCCACGGCAAGAATCACCACAGCGCAGGCAGCTTCGGGAACCATGTCCGCTCGATCGATCTGCTGACGGCAGACGGTGACATCCAGCGGCTGACGCCCGAATCCGACCTGTTCTGGGCGACCGTCGGCGGCAACGGGCTGACCGGAATCATCGTGCGGGCGACGATCGCGATGACGCCGACCGAAACCGCATACTTCATCGCCGACGGCGACGTGACGAACGGCCTCGACGAAACGATCGCGTTCCACAGTGACGGCACCGAGGCGAACTACACCTACTCCAGTGCGTGGTTCGACGCCATCAGCGCACCACCGAAACTGGGGCGTGCGGTCATCTCCCGCGGCTCGCTGGCCCGCCTCGACCAACTGCCCGCCAAGCTGCAGAAGGACCCGCTCAAATTCGATGCGCCGCAGTTCTTCACCATGCCCGACGTCTTCCCCAACGGGCTCGGCAACAAATACACCTTCGGGCCCATGACCGAAGCCTGGTACCGGCTCGGAAAGACCTATCGCGGCAAGACGCAGAATTTGACGCAGTTCTACCATCCGCTCGACATGGTCGGCGAATGGAATCGTGCCTACGGCTCAGTCGGTTTCGCCCAATATCAGTTCGTGGTGCCCACCGAGGCGGTCGAGGAGTTCAAGGGCATCATGTACGACATCCAGCGGTCGGGCCACTACTCGTGGCTCAATGTCTTCAAGCTCTTCGGCCCGGGCAACCAAGCTCCGCTGAGCTTCCCGATTCCCGGCTGGAATGTGTGTGTCGACTTCCAGATCAAGCCCGGGCTCAGCGAATTCCTCAACGACCTCGACGCGCGGGTGTTGGAGTTCGGCGGCAGGCTGTACACCGCGAAGGACTCGCGCACCACCGCGGCGACGTTCCACGCCATGTACCCGCGCATCGACGAGTGGATCTCCTTGCGGCGCAAAGTAGACCCGCACGGCGTGTTCCTCTCGGACATGGCCCGACGTTTGGAGTTGAGCTAGATGGTGTTCGACGCCGTAGGTAATCCGCAGACCATTCTGTTGTTGGGCGGCACCTCTGAGATCGGACTGGCGATCTGCGAGCGGTATCTGCGCTCCTCGCCGGCGCGGATCCTGCTGGCGGCGATGCCCGACGATCCCCTCCGGGACAACGCCGTGGCGCAGATGAAGGCCGCAGGGGCAAGTGCTGTCGAGCTGATCGACTTCGAGGCGCTCGACACCGACAGTCATCCGAAGATGATCTCCGAATGCGTCAACGTCGGCGGCGGCCCCACAGATATCGACGTGGCGATCGTCGCGTTCGGGCTGCTCGGCGATGCCGAGGAGCTGTGGCAGGACCAGCGCAAGGCCGTGCGGATCGCCGAAATCAACTACACCGCAGCCGTATCGGTGGGAGTGCTGCTGGGCGAGAAGATGCGGGCGCAGGGTTTCGGGCAGATCATCGCGATGAGCACTGTCGCGGGCGAACGCGTGCGGCGGTCGAACTTCGTGTACGGATCTACCAAGGCGGGACTTGACGGCTTCTATCTGGGACTCGGAGAAGCGCTGCGGGAGTTCGGTGTTCGGGTGCTGGTGATCCGGCCGGGGCAAGTTCGCACCCGCATGAGCGCCCACGTCAAGGAAGCGCCGCTGACCGTCGATAAGGAATACGTCGCCGAGTTGGCGGTGACGTCTGCGGCCAAGGGCAAGGACCTCGTGTGGGCGCCGGGTGCCTTCCGTTACGTGATGGTCGTGCTGAGACACATCCCGCGACCAATCTTCCGGAAACTGCCCATTTAGATGCGCCTCGCGCTGGGCACGGTCGGCCACATCCTGATTGCGGCCGTCGTGGCCGTGGCGCTTGCCGCGGTGGCGCTGTTCGCCATCGGTCATGTGCAGTGGCCGGCCTACAGCTCGTCCAACCAACTGCACGCCTTGACGACAGTCGGCCAATTCATCGGCGTCGCTGGGCTGTTGGCCGCTGGGTGGGTATGGCGCCGTGGCAGGCAACTGGTCGCGCATGCCGCCGCGGTGGTATCGCTGGCGGTGTTCTCGATAGTGACGCTGGCCATGCCGCTGGGCGCGACAAAGCTCTACCTGTTCGGCATCTCGGTGGACCAACAGTTCCGCACCGAGTACCTGACCCGGCTCACCGACGCCGCCGCGCTGCGCGACATGACGTACGTGGATCTGCCGCCGTTTTACCCAGCGGGGTGGTTCTGGATCGGCGGCCGTGCGGCGGCTCTCACCGGCACGCCGGGCTGGGAGATGTTCAAGCCGTGGGCCGTCACCTCGATCACGGTGGCGATCGTCGTCGCATTCGTGTTGTGGGCGAAGCTGATTCGTTTCGAACTGGCGCTGACCGTCACGATCGCGACCGCTGCGGCCACCCTCGCGTATGCGTCCACTGAGCCGTACGCGGCCGTCATCACGGTGTTGTTGCCGCCGGTGCTGGTGCTGGCCTGGTCGGGCTTGCGTGGCAACGACCGCGCAGGCGGCTGGGCAGCGGTCGTCGCCGTCGGCGTCTTCCTCGGGATCGCGGCGCTGTTCTACACGCTGCTGCCGGGCTATGCCGCGTTCACGATCGCCATCATGGCAGCGGTGGCCGCCGCCGCGGCGCGCAAGTGGCAGCCGCTGCTGCGGTTGGCGGTGATCGGTCTGATCGCAGGCGCGATCGCGCTCATCGGCTGGTTGCCGTATCTGCTTGCGGCTATCGGGGGTTCGCCGTCGGGGTCGGGTACCGCGCTGCACTACCTGCCTGCCGACGGCGCCCAGCTGTCGTTCCCGATGCTGCAGTTCACCCTTCTGGGCGCGCTGTGCCTGCTCGGCACGCTGTGGCTGGTGCTCCGCGCCCGGTCGTCGACGCGGGCGGCGGCTTTGGCGTTCGGCGTTCTCGCGGTCTATGCGTGGTCGCTGCTGTCGATGCTGACGACGCTGGCGCGCACCACGCTGCTGTCGTTTCGGCTGCAGCCGACGCTGACGGTGCTGCTGGTCGCGGCAGGCGTGTTCGGCTTCGTCGAAGCTGCTCAGGCGATCGCCGCGCGGCGAACCCCAGAGGCAGGCAGGCGCGTCGTCGTCGCCGCCGGCGCGCTCGGCCTCGTCGGCGCGCTGGCGTTCAGCCAAGACATCCCGAACGTGCTGAAGCCCGACCTCGTCGTCGCCTACGCCGACACCGACGGCAACGGGCAGCGCGCCGACCTCCGCCCGCCCGGCGCGGAGAAGTACTACGCCGAGATCGACGCGAAGATCC
>JAVHWG010000556.1:0-3039 GCA_032159965.1 Mycobacterium sp. | reverse complement strand
CGGCGAGGCCGATCCAGCGGCCATGGACGGCATCAACGTGCCGACAAGCGCGCTGCAGAGTGCACTCGACGCCGCCGATCACGAGGACCGCTGGGCGGTGAGCACCGCGCTGACACGGCTGGGTCTCTCGCCTGACCAGGTTGCCGTGCTGGTAGCCGGCACCCGGCTGGACGAATCCGCGATGGCCGTCGTTTCCGTCATCGACCATGGCGCCGACACAATCGTGCACCCGACGGTGCTGACTGTCGTCGACAGCGAGCACGGCCGCGTCAGCGTCACGTACACGACCGGGCCGGACCGGTCGAACTGGACCAGCATCTGGCCGACCACGACGGCTGCTCTGCGCCAGGACTTGGCGCAGCTGCTGGCCAGCGCCGGCTGACGCAGCCACCCTCTCGAATTGGCCGGTCACCTGTTACGAAAGCGACAGTAAGGTACTGATTTATGGCGTTGAACCTGGCGAGCGGTCTTCAGGTGTCGGCGCACTTCTTCTGGCAGCGCCGCAACGCCGCCGCGTTGTCTCATCACGGCGTGCGTATGGAATTCGATCCGGTGCAACGCCAGCGCGCTTCGCTGATCCTCGGGTTCGTGTTCGCGCTGCTCGGGGTCGCACTGATGTTCCTATTGTCATGGTTCAAGCCGGCTGGCCTGGTCGGCCAGTCGAAGATCCTCGCGGACCGCGATACCGGCGCGGTGTATGTGATGGTCGACGGCCGACTGCACCCCGCGCTCAATCTGGTCAGCGCGCGACTGATCGCCGGCCAGGCGGCCAACCCGACGTTCGTGAAGGCATCGGAACTCGCGAAGTACCCGCAGGGCCCGACGGTGGGGATAGCGGGCGCACCGATGGCGATGCCACTGCGAACAGCCGACTCGTCACAGTGGGCGATCTGCGACACCGCGTCCCCCGGCAAGGCTTCCGCCGCGCCCGTCGTCACCGCCATCGGTGGCAACGTCATGTCCGGCGATCGTGCACAGCAGCTGACGCCCCCACACGGTGTTCTCGCCAGCCATGGCAACACCACCTATGTCATCTGGGACGGGCGGCGATCTCAGATAGACCTCTCGAACAAGCCGCTCGCGCTGGCGCTCGGCGTGGATTCAGCTGCCCCGCAATTTATTCCGATGTCCAATGCACTGTTCGACGCAATGCCTGCCACTGAGCCGTTGGTCACCCCGGGCATACCCAACGCCGGTGCGCCGGGCGGATGGAATCTCGCCCCTGGCGCGGTGGTGGGGTCGGTACTGTCCGTGCGCGACCTCCAGACCGGGGGCGACACCTTCTACGTGCTGTTGGCCGACGGAGTTCAGCGGATCACGCCTTTTGTCGCGTCGCTGCTGCGGTCGGCGAATTCTTACGGCAATCCATTGCCGCTGGTGGTGACACCGGACAAACTGACCCGCGTACCCGTCGTCAACACTTTGCCTGTCGGCTATTACCCCACCACCCGGCTCACGTTCGTCGACACCGCCGCCAACCCGGTGACATGCGTGGCGTGGTCCAAGGGCTCCACGGATCGCTCCGCAGTCACGCGCGTGCTGTCCGGCAGGGGCCTGCCGATTCCAGTCATCGCCGACTCCCGGCTGCTGCAACTCGTCAAGGACAGCCGAGTGGCGACGGGCGTCGAGGCCGATCAGGTATACATGGCGCCGGGTGCGACGAACCTGGTGATGACCACGAGCGCGGCGCCAGAGTCCACCAGCCGCGAATCCCTGTGGTGGGTTAGCGATCAAGGCGTGCGGTTCGGCATTTCTCTCGACGACGAGTCGCTGCGTTCATTGGGCATCACGCCTGGGTTGGCCAGGCAGGCTCCGTGGCCACTGGTCCGGGTGTTCGCAGCAGGCCCGGCGCTCACCCGGGCCGACGCGTTGACGCAGCACGACACGGTGTCAACTCCCGCGCAAGCTGCACTGCTGGGTACCCCACAATGACCAGCTCTAGAAGGAGATCGATCCAGCCGTGACCGAACGTGACGACTTCCTGCAAGAACATCTCAGTCCCCCACCACCTGAGCCCGGCTCTGCGCAGCCCGCCGATCCGAGCCCGCCTCACCGTGGCGAGTCCGCGCCCAGCAGGCCCGAGCCGGCGTTTCAGCCCCCCGAGCGCGGACCTTCGCAATCTGGCGGTCAGCCACCCCGTCAGTTTGATCCCAGTCCGCCGACCGCCCCGTGGCAAGGCCCGGCTGCGGCCGACGCCGGGCCGCCCCGTCCGGGCGACTTCGTGCCCCACCAGCCCGAACCGGACCGGGCCCAGACCGGCCCCCAACCCCAGGTGCCGAACACCAACTTCGCACCGCCGCAACGCGAACAGCCGCACCCGCCCGTTCAGCCGCCGACGGGCGGCCCGTCCTCAGAGGCCACTCAGGCGTTCAACATGCCGCGGCCCGAGCGGCAGGCGGGGTGGCAGCCGCCCCCGCGGGAGCCGTCCGGTCCGCCTCGGACCGCCGGCCAATGGCAGGCCGGCCCGCGCTGGCAGGAGCAGGGGTCGCCGTCGACCAACTGGTCCTACGTCGACGGCATCAGGTCCAGCGAGCTCGTGCCGACCCGCAAACCCCCGCCGGCGCGCGGATGGCGCCGCGCGGTCTTTAAGGCGACGTTCGGGTTGGTGAATCCCGGGCAGTCTCCCGACGAGCTGCGCCAGGCGGCATTGGAGTCAAAGATCCGTTCGGTCCTGCGCGGGCACTACAAGATCGGTGTGCTCGGTAAGGGCGGGGTCGGAAAGACCACGCTCGCGGCGTCGGTCGGATCGGTCTTTGCCGAGTTGCGGCAGGACGACCGGGTGGTGGCGATCGACGCCGACACCTCGTTCGGCAAGCTGGGCAGCCGGGTCGATCCGCATGCCGCGGGATCGTACTGGGAGCTGGCAGCCGACGAGCACCTGGATTCGTTCGCCGACGTGCGCAGCAGGGTCGGCAATAACTCTGCGGGCCTGTTCGTACTCGCCGGTGAGGCGTCCACGGCGCGGCGCCGGGTGCTCGACCCGGCGGTCTATCGCGAGGCCGCGGCGCGCCTGGACCGCCACTTCACCATCTCGATCAT
>JAVHWG010000545.1:0-5879 GCA_032159965.1 Mycobacterium sp. | reverse complement strand
GCCATCGGGGGCCTCAGCGCCGATGCATTCGCCGGTACGCCCGTCGAGACGGCGTACAAGGAGCACACGCCGGACGACGAGGCGTTCGATGCCTACCTCGAGAAGATGAAGACGTTGAATATCGACGACCAGGACATCAGCGACCAAGAAATGCGGTCGATCTCCGCGAAGACCATGGTCATCGTCGGTGATGCGGACGGCGTGAAACTCGAACATGCTCTGGCGATGTTCGAGCTGCGCGACGGAGGCGATGAGGAGGCGGCCGCGTCGGGAGTCTTGCAGAAGGTGCCGGCTGCGCGCTTGGTGGTTGTGCCGGCCATGTCGCACGTTGGCATCTCGGGCGAGTCGGAGCTACTGGTGCCGATGGTGAGTGCATTTCTCGATGATGTGCCACCGACTACGCCCGAACTCTTCTAGGCGGCGTGAAAACAGTTGTGGGGCAGGGGAGAGCTTGACTGCCCGGTGTCGGCAACCGGTCACTTTCGCTGGTCAGAAAAATGGTTGGACGGGATTCGATTCAGGTTGATAGCGTTCGCGAGACCGTGACATCACACGAGGAGGTGAGACCCATGAACGCAGTGACCACGTGGGTGCTCCCACTCGTGTTCACGGTCGAGCGATAGACGTAGGTGTCGCCGGGAGCGCTTCAATAGCCGATCCCGAAAGGCAACACAATGCATTTCACCTCTGAGACATCCGCGAACGGTGTCGTCGAACGGAATTTCACTCTGGCTGAGATCACCGGCGTGCTCTGGTCGCCCACCTCTAAAACTGTCGGCTCACCACTGCTGCTGGCGGGGCACGGCGGCGGCATGCACAAGAAGGCGCCGGGGCTGGTGGCCATGGCACTCCACAGCGTGATCACCTCTGGCTTTACCGTCGCCGCCATCGACGCGCCCGGACATGGGGACCGGCGGCGAAATCCTCAGGATCAACGGTCGGCCGACGCGATCCATCAGGCCCGGGCAGCGGGTGAGCCGATTGCCCCGATCGTCATCGACTACACCATGTCGCTGGCGGAGCGCGCGGTGCCGGAATGGCGCGCGACCCTGGACGCGCTGCAGGCGCTGCCCGAGATCGGCGTCGAAGCGCCAATCGGCTACGGAGGCGTGTCGCTGGGGGTCGTGACCGGCGTGATGTTGACGGCGATCGAATCCCGGATCGCCGCCGTGAGTTTCGGCGCGGTTTTCGTCTGCGACACCCTGATCGACGCGGCAAGAAAGATCACCGTCCCAGTCGAGTACCAGATCCCTTGGGAAGACGAGGAATTCGACCGCTCCGCCGGGCTAGCGTTGTTCGACGCCTTCGCCTCGAAGGAAAAGACATTGCACGCCCACTCGGGCAGGCACTACCCGGTCCCCGGACACGAGCGCGACAGCTCGGCCCGGTTCTTCGCACGCCACCTCGGCCGGGCCGCCGACACCGCTTCGGACTGATGTGAGCAGGTATGTGCGTCCGGATCTTCGTTGATACGGCAAGGCTTATGCAGGCTCGTCGCCGGCGGGGGAGTCGTTGTCCTTCGCTAGATGGTGCAGGATTCGCTCGTTCATGACGGTGAGCGTGTCGAGTTCAGCCGGGGTGAGCAGGGCGATGAAGTTCCGGCGGACGTCCTCCACATGCCCGGGCGCCGCTTTCTCGATGGCGGCGCGCCCGGCCGGCAGCAGGCAGACCATGGTGCTGCGGGCGTCGCCGGGATTGGGTTCACGGATGATCAGTCCGTCGGTCTGCATGCGCCGCACCTGGTGGGAGAGACGGCTCTTCTCCCAGCCCAGTAGGTTGCACAGCTCGCGGGCGGACATGCGGTCCTCGTCGAGATCGGACAAGGCCGCCAAGACCTCATAGTCGGCGCCCGACAACCCTGATTCCTGCAGACGTCGGGATAGGTGGACCTCGAGTCGGTGATGTGCGTCGACGAAGGCTCGCCAGGCGCGTGCTTCACGCGCGTTCAGCCATTTCGGTTCCATCAGCCCCACGCCTCCCGGTTTTGTTGACAACTCTACCAAATCTCTTATGGTGGAGGAGTCAACCTTTTTCACTGAGTCTAGACGGGAGGCGGCATGTGCAGTATCAGCATTCTCGGCACCGGGAACATGGCCGGCGCCCTGGCCGGCCGGGCACTCGCCGGCGGCAATGAAGTCGAGATCGTCGGCCGCGACCCGGTCAAAGCCATGGAGTTGGCCACTGCGGTTGGCGGCGCCACACTGTCGGGACGGCCGGCATCGCGCTGGCCGGGGACATCGTGATCGTCGCCGTGCCGTACACCAGTGCGGCCGCGGTGATAGGAGAGTGCGGGGACGCACTAGACGGCAAGGTCGTCGTCGACATCACCAACCCCATCACGCCCGATTTCACCGGATTCCTCATCCCGGACAGCACTTCCGGCGCGCAAGAACTCGTCAAGGCCGCCCCAGCTGGCACGCATTTCGTCAAGGCCTTCAACACCCTGCCCTGCGAGGTTCTGGCGGCCGGACCAGCCAAGGGTCGCCCATTGGACGTATTCATCGCGGGTGACGACGCCGAGGCCAAGGCAGACGTGTCGGCGTTTATCAAGAGCTTGGGACTGCGCGCGCTGGACACCGGGCAGCTGTCAATGGCGCGGGCGCTGGAGAACGCCACCCTGCTGCATCTAGGCCTCGTCGCCCACTCCGTCAAGCACACGAACTTTTTCCTCGGTGTCAACCTTCTCAGCTGAACGCAACGCACCACCTACCTCAAAAGGAGAGCATCATGCGCGTTTTCGTCACAGGCGGGACCGGCCACGCCGGTTCACACATCATTCCCGAGCTGATCGCCGCCGGGCACGACGTCACGGGCCTGGCCCGCTCGGACACGTCCGCGGCGGCCCTGTCTGCGCTCGGCGCGACAGTGCGTCGCGGCGACCTAGAGGATCTCAGCGGGCTCAAAGAGGCGGCCGCGGACTCGGACGGCGTCATCCACGTCGCCCACAGGCAAGACCTTCTTCCCTCCGGCGGGATGGACGCCGTGGCCGCCGCGGAACTGCCGATCATGCTTGCCTACGGCGAGGCACTGGAAGGGACCGGAAAGCCGCTGGTCGCCGCAGGCAGCATCGGCTCGCCTGGCAGCCTGGGCCGGCCGGCCACCGAGGAGGACCCGGCGCTCCCGAGCAGGGAGGAGGACAAGGGCACCCTGCGGGCTCGCAACGTCGTCGAACGCGCCGTAGTCGGCCTCGCCGAGCGGGGAGTGCGGTCTTCGATCGTGCGGCTTCCGCTCATCGCGCACGGCACGACCGATAACGCTGGCTTCCTTCCCGGGCTGATCGCGCTCGCGAAGGAGAAGGGTTTCGCCGGTTACCCCGGAGACGGGATGAATTCGTGGAACGCCGTGCATATCCGCGATGTCGCCTCCGTGTTCCGCCTGGCGTTGGAGGAGGGGCCGGCTGGCAGCTATTGGCACGCGGTCCAGGACGGTGGCGTCCCGTTCCGCGAGATCGCCGAGGCCATCGGCAGCCGCTTGGGCCTGCCCTCCGTGAGCGTTCCCATGGACGTCCTAATGCTGCCGGGGTACTTCGGGCAATTCACGAATCTGGTCGCTCTGGACCTTCCGGCCTCCAGTCTGATCACTCGCCAGACCCTGGGCTGGGAACCCGTTCAGGCCACACTGATGGCCGATCTGGACAACGGCCATTACTTCCCTGCCAGCTGAAGGCCCAGGCGCACCAACCGAATTCCCCACACTACGAGGAGTGACCATGACCACGTTCGCCCCGCACCGCGACACCTTGGAGTCCCTCGTCGACTGCATTAACGGCGGCGCAGACAAAGACACCCTCACTGGTTTGCTCGCCGAAAACGTGCGGCTGCACGGTCCGTTCAGCGATGAGCCGATCGTCGGCCGCGAGGCCGCGGTGGAAACCATCAAGACTGTCAACGGACTGTCATCCGACGACACCTACATCGAGGTCCTCAGCGGCGACACCCACCACGCCGCACATTTCCGGTTGCAAGTCGGAGACGCCGCAGTCAACGGGATCTTCATGGTCCTGGTCGACGCGAACGGCAAGATCGCCGAGGTATCCATCTTTTACCGCACGCTGCCGGCCGGTGTTGCGCTGCAGCGCAACCTTTCAGGTGTCACCGGCATGCCGCCCTGGGAATTACGCACGAACGAGCAGTGACGACCGCGAGTTTCTTTGTGCGGACAGCCCTCGGCGGCAACGGTTCCCGCCCGCGATGCGCCACCCGCCCATCACCGGCACGACCCGCACATCGACGACGCAACTCTGCGAGCCCGGTTCGGCAAGCCACATCGAGAAGGATGAAAGATGAAAGTAGAAGTCATGAAGCATATTAGCGCCATCAGCACGAGCAAGATTGCCGGCGACGTCAGCGAGGCCATCGACGTGATCCGCGCCATCTGGGACTCCGACTATCCCGTCGCTGTCCCTGTGGAAGGCGAGTACTACAAAATCGGCGACGCCGAGCGCGGACCCGCACCCGCACGCAAGATCCCAATCGTGCTCGGCGCCTACAAGCCACAGATGCTGGATCTAGTCGGCCGCAAAGCCGACGGCTGGCTACCATCTCTGCCGGTCATGCAACCCGGCGGCCTCAAACAAGGAAACGCCATCATCGACGACGCCGCGCAGGCGGCCGGCCGAGATCCCCACGAGATCACCCGCCTACTCAACATCTTTCCGGACCAGACGCCGGAGGCACTGACCAGAATGGCATTGGAGGACGGCGTCAGTACCTTCATCTTGGTGAGCGACGAACTCGAGGTGCTCGAACGCTTTGCCGCCGAACTGATCCCGGCCGTACGCGAGCAGGTAACCCGCGAACGCACATGACCATGTCGCAGATACCGGAACCTCCGAGTTGAGGTCGCGGCCGTGATCGGCACTTGTCCACGGCGACCACGACGACGTCCGCCGCCGAGGCGTCTGCGACCACCCCGCCCCGAAGCGCGTACTTCTGCATGAGTTCGCAACCGCCTGTCCTCGTCGCGCCGCGCATCACGTTCGACGGGCGGAGCCGATGGGCTAGCCCGACTCGGCGATCCGGTCGGTAATGGCCTCGGCGGCGCGACCGAGCCCGATCAGCTCGTCCTTCGTCAAAGGCTCCACCACCAGTTTGCGCACCTTCGCGACGTGCAAGGGGGCGGCGGCGACGACCCTCCTCATCCCCGCCTTCGTCAGCACGACCACGCTCACCCTGCCGTCATCGGCACAGACCCGCTTCACCACCAACCCGTTGCCGACGAGGCGGCGGACCACGTGCGACAACCGCGACAACGAGGAGTTGGCTCTGGCGGCGAGCTCCGACATCCGCAGCGTCCTCCCGTCGGCTTCCGAGAGATTCGCCAGCACGAGGTACTCGAACGTCGTCAGTCCGGTGGTGCGCTGCAGATGGCTTTCCAGGACCGCCGGAAGCTCCATGATCAACGACAGGAGCTGACGCCACGCACGCTGCTGCTCGTCGTCAAGCCAAAGCGTTTCGGCTTTACGACGCTCACGCTTGGGTCGCGTCATCGCGACGACCCGATGGTGCCCCATCGCACAGCTGTCATCCGGACCTCCTCCTCCGTCTCAGAGGATAGTTCCACCATCAACGATTGAACGTGAGCCGCCGCCCGGCGACGGCTCCGCCGTGGAAACCCTCGGCATCGATGACGGCGCCTGGCCGTAATCGAGGGGTCGCGGTCTGAGTCGCGCGGGCACTGAGGCCACCGGAACCAATTTAGTTGACGCTTCAATTGAACATCAGTAGGATGATTGATGCATCAACTGATGCCGGCCGCCGTGCCCGCGTGAATGCGAGATTCGCAGGTGCAACCGCAAGGGCCAACCCGGTTCGCACGCACACGTCTTCGAGGAGATCAGGTGAACATCGCGGTATGGATCGCGTCCGGATTACTCGCCG
>JAVHWG010000544.1:0-5222 GCA_032159965.1 Mycobacterium sp. | reverse complement strand
CACCCATCGCTCGGGAGGACATGCACGGACTGTTGCGGCCGAAATCCGAGCTCGGCCTGACGAAGGGTCGGGTGGAGACCTACTGCGGCATGATCTTTGCAACCTTCGACGAGAACGCCCCCACACTGCGTGAGTACCTCGGCCCGATGACCTGGTATTGGGACCTCATGTTCGACCGAACGCCAGGCGGCATGACGGTCCTCGGCCATCCGCAGCGGTTCATCATCAAGGCGAATTGGAAGAGCGCCGCCGAACAGTTCGCAGGAGACATCTTCCATACGCTGTCGCTGCATAGGTCGATGCAGGAATTGCAACTGCTGTCCACCGACGGCGACTCGCAGGAGCCGGCTATGGCAGGAGTCAGCGCCAGCTACAACGGTCATTTCGTGCGGTGCTTCGATCTGACCAACGAGCACTACGTCAATGCGCTCAAGGGCAAGAATCTCGCGGACATGTCGCCGATGGAGCGGCTGCACCTGGTTCCGCCGCCGGGTATGTCACCCGAGATGGTGGACGGGCTGCCAGACCGCTTCGACGATGGTCAGCTCAAGATCCTTGCGGGATACACGCCACAGGTCGGTCAACTGTGGCCGAACACGGCTGCGCTGTGCATGCCGTTCCAGTTCCCTGACGGCACTCCGTCCGCCTTCCTTAGCTGGCGGGTCTGGGTACCGAGAGGACCGGAGCACTTCGAGCTGTTCCATTGGAGTTTGGTCGAACGCGACTCGCCTCCCGAGCTCCGCGAGTCCGTAAACCTGATGACGGCGGCCACCTTCGGCATCAGTGGGTTCGTCGAGGCCGACGACACCGACACCTGGCCGATGCAGACATATGCCTCGAAGGGTGCCCTTGGGGCACAACAGAAGCTGCGCTACCAGGCGATCACCGGCGAGAACAAGCCGAGTGACTGGCCGGGTCCCGGGCAGGTCTACGCCGGGTTCCCCAAGGACGACACGCAGTGGAACTTCTGGCTGCGATACAGCGAGTTCATGGAAGGGAGAGCATGGTGACTACCGAAGCAACTCGAGAAGGGGTTGTTCGCGGCATTCGGGCGCCCATGGGCACGGTCGACTATCCGACGCCCAAGGGGACGCGCATCAAGGTGACGGATCCGCGGCACCTCGAGATCGTGGCGTGGTTGGAGGACGAGTCGACGCTGCTCGACGAGGACGACCTGACCGGTTGGCTGGCGCTGCTAGCCCCCGACGTCGTCTATCGGGCACCGGTGCGGACCACTCGCGATCACCGGTCCAAAGGGGTGTTCGAGGCGGAGATGTTCCACTTCAACGAGAACATCATGACGCTGATGTTGAAACTGATGCGGTTGACGCAGACCGACAGTGCGTGGTCGGAGAATCCGTTGTCTCGGACACAGCGGATCGTGCACAGGGTGCGGTCATTCGAGACCGACAAGGCCGACGAATACGAAGTCTTCAGCTCGATCGTGCTCATCCGGTCCCGCTATGACGAGCCGGCTCTCGAGTTCCTGCCTGCTCGTCGAGTCGACACCATCCGCACGGGCGATGAGTGGAAGCTCGCCGCGCGGACGATCTATTTCGACCAAGCCACGCTGGGCGTGCAGAACCTAGCCGTCTACCTCTGACCCGTCTGTCCAGGTGAATCGGCCGAGTGTCGGCCACGCGGACGGCCCTCTGACATGAAGGGTGTGAATTGTTTTCTGTAACAGACGAAGTGCCAGGATACCTGCCTGGCGCCTGGTCGATCGATCCGGTGCGATCGCGCGTGAGATTCTCGGTTGGACACCTCGGCGTGCATACCGTGCACGGCACGCTTGGTGTATCGGGGCGGCTCGCCATGGCTGACGACCCACTCGAGTCGGGGGTGGACGCGGTGATCGATCTCGGCTCCGTGGACACGGGGAGCCGGGGGAGGGATGAGGCGATCCGGTCGGCGCGCCTGCTGGACGTGGCGAACCAACCCACGGCGACGTACCGGTCGAAACGAATCGGCATGGGGAAGGACCCTGGCGAGTATCTGCTGCACGGAGACCTCGCGCTACTGGGCGTTACCCGTGAGGTGCCGCTGAGGATCCGGCTGGAGCGTCCCGCCGATGCCGGCCCCCAGAGGCCGGTGATCACCGGCACGGGCCAATTCACCCGTCGCCACTTCGGTTTCACGTACCAAATTCGCCCGAGCTTCCTGGACCGGGCGATCTCGTCGACGGTGACGGTCGACGTCCGGATCGAGACGTCACCCGCCGCAACTGAAGGGACAGGACGCTGAAGATCGCAAGGATCCACCACGACGACGGTGGTGTCTGGGCTCTGGTGGACATCGGAGCTCAGACCGTGCAACCGATCCGCGGTGGCATCGAGCAGTGGGGCTCGGCGGCGGCCGTCGGAACTGCGGATTTCGAAACCGTCGGTCGGCCCCTGATGATGAGCGGCGTTCGCTGGCTACCGCCGATCACACCGACCTCGACGATCGTGGGGGTGGGAATGAACTACTGGTCACACTTGGAGAAGCTGGGGGTGACCGAGCGCCCGAAGACCACCCTCGGCTTCCTGAAGCCCCAGGTCGCGATCATCGGTCACGGCGACGTGCTGGCGAACCCGTCGATCACAGAACAGCTCGACTTCGAGGTCGAACTCGTTGTCGTGATGGCAGATTCGGTGGATCGCGTTGAGCCACGACTCACCGACGCGGTACTCGGTTACACGGTCGGAAACGATGTCAGTGCCAGGGACGCGCCCCCGGCGATGGGTGGTGGACTGGATCTGTTTTCCATCAAGGCGCTTGGTGGTACGACACCGATCGGGCCCTGGATCACCACCAGGGACGAGTTCGGTGGCCCGGGTCAAATCGACGTCGGCATCTCATTGCGCGTCAACGGTGAAGAGCGGCAACGCGATCGCACTGGAAAGATGATCTTCAGCATCGACGAATGCCTCGAGTACGTAGTGGCCAGGATGGCGTTGACAGCCGGTGACGTCGTCTTCACCGGTACGACCCATGGTGTGGGCTTCGAGGACGGGCGCTACCTACGGGAGGGTGACGTCGTCGAAGCGGAGGTCGAAGGAGTCGGCGTACTGCGCAACGTCGTGGGAGCCAGATCGGCTTGAGACGTCAGCTAACGGCCTTGCGACTTGAGCGAAGGCGGGACTTTCTTGGTTCGAGCCCTGCGGAGGCGCCGAGCACGACGAGGAGGTCGCGGAACTCGCGATGATCGCGCGAAGGCATGAAGTAGTGCGAGAACGCCATTCGCACGATCAGGTCCACGATCTCGTCCATGGAGGCAGATCCGCCGAGAACGGCGGCGCTGTCGCCCAGAACCGGCTCCAATGCCTCGCGTAACACCGTGGACAGTCGAGGTGCCACGCGCTTGATGTAGTTCAGCACGAATCCAGGTTCTAGCTGGCCGATCTGCATGGTCGACGGGTTCTCCAACCAGAACCCAATCATGACGTCGATGACGATCTCGAGGCGATCGGCGGGTTCGGGATTGTCTTCGATCGCGTCGTGAAGAACCGTTTGAAGTTTAGTAACGAAGTAATCGCCCAAGGACTGCAGCAGTTCTTCCTTGTTCTTGAAGTATCGGTATAGCGTGCCGACCGAAACCCCAGCCTCGTGCGCGATGTCGCTCATCGCAAGCTTCTTTGGGCCTTGCCTCGCGATCGCGAGCAACGCACCGTCGAAGATGCGGGCTTCGGTACTCGCCTTCGTTGCCACGGAAACAGCCTTTCGCGGTGACGCCAACCCGAATTACTCAACTTGTGTCGAGAAACTATACGCCAACTCGACTGATTAAACACTTTCGACTATTTGTGTGCGATCGTAATCGTCGGATGGTCAAGTTGCTTAGTGACCAAGTCGGTCTTCGAATGGAACGCTGCGGCGAGCGCGGACGGATAGCGGGAAAATCAAGTCTTACCTACGTGTTTCAGCTACCGACCTTTGTTTGAGTTTGACGGTTCGGTCGACCGATCGGATCAATGGGCGGATCCAGTGCCGGTTGCGAAGTCGGATTCGCAGCGCACGATGAGTCGGCAGACATTTGCGGGATGGATATTGCAAATTGTCCGAAGGCGAAATGTCTCCCTGCGTCATTCACAGCCGTCGCCACCACAAATTTGGACCGTTTCCACGCTTCTCCGGTGTCCTGTGAGCACGATCTGCTCGGTCATGAGTCGTCGTGAACGCTGTGATGGAACCGATCGATCACGGCGGGGAGCAGTAAAGTACAACGGATTTCGGCGGAGTGCCAGCATGTGACTAGCGTTTTGCCATTGATCTTGTCAGACGCCTCGAGCCGTAAGACAACACCCCTTGACCCATTATTGTTATGTAACTAAAGTACTGACTCGACGGAGATTGAGGCACTCACCATCGGTCTTCGGCCGACGCGGGGTGAATCGGCAGGATCGTCCACGGGTGTTTGCCAGCACCGCCGACGCATTACGCTCGAGGAGGCAAGGTTGATCTCGACCGAACGTGCCACCAAGCCGTTGCGCGCGGCTGGCGACTTCTTCGCCCTCGCGTTGGACACGCTCGTGCAGATTCCACGGCGGCCCTTCGCGACACGCGAATTGGTACTGCAGTCTTGGTTCGTTGCGAGGGTATCGCTCCTGCCCACTCTGATGCTCTCGATCCCCTTCACCGTGCTGACGGTCTTCACGTTGAATGTCCTGCTACTCGAGTTCGGCGCAGGCGATTTCTCGGGCAGCGGTGCAGCTCTCGCGGGCGTCACCCAGATCGGCCCCTTGGTCAGCGTCTTGGTCGTGGCGGGGGCCGGCGCTACCGCGATGTGCGCTGATCTGGGAGCGCGGACCATTCGTGAAGAACTCGATGCGATGCGGGTACTCGGGATCAATCCCGTTCAAGCGTTAGTGGTGCCAAGGGTATTGGCGGCGACTGTGGTGTCGATGCTGTTGTCGGGTCTCGTGATCGTCACCGGCCTGATCGGGGGTTTCGGGTTCTCGGTGTTCGTCCAGCACGTGACGCCTGGCGCCTTCACAGCAGGCATCACCTTGCTCACCGGTTCGCCAGAGCTGTTCATCGCGGTCATCAAGGCCGGTTTGTTCGGCCTCACTGCAAGTTTGATCGCCTGCTACAAGGGCATCTCGGTCGGCGGCGGCCCGGCGGCGGTGGGAAACGCGGTCAATGAGACGGTCGTGTTCTCCTTCCTCTCCCTGTTCGTCATCGACGTCATCGTGACCGCCGTGGGCATAAAGGCGACGGCATGAGTACCAGCATCCCGAGTC
>JAVHWG010000486.1:0-14229 GCA_032159965.1 Mycobacterium sp. | reverse complement strand
ACCATGCTGAACCTGGTGTGCCACTTGTCCGGCATTGCCTCATCGACCCGGAATTGGGTCGACGCGGTAGCAGGCACCAACGCGATAGTGCGGGACACGCGCAAGACCCTGCCCGGGCTACGGGCGCTGCAGAAATATGCGGTGCGGGTCGGTGGCGGCCAGAACCACCGCATGGGGCTGGGCGACGCGGCGCTGATCAAGGACAACCATGTCGCGGCCGCTGGATCGGTGGTAGCCGCCCTGCGGGCGGTCAGGGCAGCGGCGCCCGATCTGGCCTGCGAGGTCGAGGTGGACTCTTTGGAACAGCTCGACGAGATGCTCTCGGAGCCGGTGGAGTTGGTGCTTCTGGACAATTTTCCGGTCTGGCAGACCCAGGTCGCGGTCCAGCGCCGCGATGCGCGCGCGCCACACATGAAGCTGGAGTCGTCCGGCGGGTTGTCTGTCGAGAACGCTCATGAGTACGCGGCGACCGGTGTGGACTATCTCGCGGTCGGCGCGCTCACTCACTCGGTGCGGGTGCTTGACGTCGGTCTGGATTTTTGACGCCCTGCAGCCAGGACGGCATGCACCGCCGTCCTGGCCGAATTGAGGGCTGCAGCGTCGCCCCTGGTACGGGACAGCATCAACGCCCCTTCGATGACCGAGATGACGGCGAGTGCGGTTTCGTCGGCGCGTTCGCCTGACCATTTCTCCGCCCGCAACCGCTGCGAGATGGCTGCGCACCAGCCGTCGAAGGCGCGCGCCGCGGCCCGGCGCATCAGCTCGCTGGCGTGCACCGACTCGGTCGCGATCGGCTCGACGGGGCAGCCGTCGCGGCAATCTGCCGCCAACCCGGCAATGAGAAGGTCCAACCACCCGTCGACGACCGCGGTCACCGGGACGTCCTGCGCGAGCGCGGCGAGAAGGAGCTGTTCGATGTCGGCTCCGGCGGCCTCGACCACCGCGGCGGCGAGTTCCTGTTTGCCTCCGGGGAAGTGGTGATACAGCGATCCGGCCTTGACGCCGGCGTCGTCAAGGATTTGATTCAGCCCCGTCGCGGCGTACCCCTGGCGGCGGAACAGGGTGCCTGCCGTCTCGATCAACGCGGCGCGGCTTCGGTCGGGGCGGGGCACACCATTGACAATACTAGAAAGATCGTTCAACAATCAGACCGATGAGCGCTTGCGCGAAGAGAATCAGACCGATGAGCGCTTCCTCGGACAGAAATGAGCCTGCGTGAAGCAGTTGACGTTCGACGAGCCCGGAAAATATGTCTGGCGCGACGTGCCCGATCTCACGATCACCTCACCTGATCAGGCTCTGGTTCGGCCCGTCGCGGTGGCGTGCTGCGATCTGGACGTCGGCGTGTCCCAGGGGGTGCTGCCGATGCCGCCCGGTCACGCAGTCGGCCACGAGGGTGTGGCTGAGGTGGTGGAGGTCGGCGAAGCGGTTACGAACGTGCGAGTCGGTGACCGCGTCGTCGTCCCGTTTCAGATCCACTGCGGGCGATGCCGCGAATGCCTGCGTGGCGCGACCGGTTCATGCGGCTCGCTTCCCCTGATGGCCATGTACGGGATGGCTCCACTCGCGGGTGTGGACGGCGGCGGCTTCATGGCCGACCTGGTATCGGTGCCGTACGCGGACGCGATGCTGATCCCGGTGCCGCTGGATATCGACCCCGTCGCCATCGCGTCGCTCTCGGACAACATTCCGGACGGGTGGCGCGGGATCGGGCCCTACCGCGGCGAGTTGGAGGCGCTGAATCCGGCCGACCGCCGCGTTCTGGTCGTGGGCCGACTGTCCATCGGTGTCTACGCCGCCGCGTTGGCATCAGCGATCGGTGCCCACGTCGACTACGTCGACACCGACGCGAACCGGCTTGCCGCAGCGGAGAAGATGGGGGCGGTTGTGCACGACCGCCCCGGACCCGACCGGTCGTGGGACCCCTATCCCGTGACGGTGCACACTTCGGCGGACCCCGCGCTACTGGCGGCGGCGTTGCGCGCGACGTGGCCGGACGGCGTATGCACGGACACCGGCATCTATTACCAGGGCAAGGTCGAGATGCCGCTGTTGCCGATGTACACGCGCGGCATTCGCTTCGTGACGGGGCGGGTGAACGCCCGGGCGGCAATCCCGCATGTCATCGAATTACTCAGCGCTGGCTGCGATTTGGCGCCGGCAATCGAGCGTGTGGCCGATTGGGCCGATGCGCCCGACGTGTGGCCGGCGATGACCGGCAAGACGGTGTTCACCCGCGGTTGAGAGCGCTCGTTACGCCGACGCAGTCCGGCGGATGAGTGCCAGCGCCACCGCGGCCGCCGCGAACAATCCGGAGAACACCCGGCGCAGTGCCGCTTGGCGCTTCGCGGTGTGCAGAACCTTCATGAGACGCGCGGCAAGGCCGGTGTAGAGGCCCATCACAATAAGATCGACGACCACCATCGTGACACCGATGGTCACGTACTGCGGCAGGAGCGGCGCGGCGGACTCGACGAAGGGCGGCAGCACGGCGATCAGGAACACGAGCCCCTTCGGATTAGTCACGTTGATCAGACACCCCCGGAGCAGCAGTGAACGCCGACTGCCGTCGGGTCTGGCGATGTTCTCGGTCAAATCGACGCCCGTCGTCCGCCACTGCCCCACGGCCAGGTAGACCAGATACCCCACGCCGGTCCACTTCACGGCGGTGAAGGCCGTAGCGGACGCGGTAAGTACCGCACCGAGTCCGATTGCCACCACGGCCAGCTGCGCCATCAGGCCGATCTCCAGACCCGTAATGCTCCAGTACCCGCGCCGGACGCCGTGGGTGAGGCCTGTCGCCATCGACAGGATCGCCCCTGCACCCGGCGACACGCTGATCGCGATCGCCGCCCCGAGGAACGCCCACCACACATCCCACCTCATCGCCGCAGTCTGCCCACGGGTCGCCGGCCAGTTCAATTGATTTTCATTCAGGTAGCCCGATCAGGGACAATCGACGTAATGGCCGCGATCGAGATGACCCGCATCGACCTGCGCAACCGCTCGCTGAGCGTCGCGGAGCTCCGGGCTGCGCTACCGCGCGGAGGGGTGGACGTGGAATCGGTGCTACCCGCTGTCCGGCCCATTGTGGAATCGGTCGCCCAGCGCGGCGCCACGGCGGCGCTGGAGCACGGAGAGTCCTTCGATCGGGTGCGGCCCGCGGCCGTGCGCGTACCCAAAGCCCGCCTGGACCAGGCGCTCACCGAGCTGTCGAACGATGTGCGGGCAGCGCTCGAGGTGGCGATCGGACGGGCACGCGCCGTGCACGCCGACCAACGCCGTACCGACATGACGACGACGCTGGGACCCGGCGCCACCGTCACCGAACGCTGGGTGCCGGTGGCAAGAGTTGGGTTGTACGTCCCTGGCGGCAATGCGGTCTATCCGTCCAGCGTGGTGATGAACGTCGTGCCGGCCCAAACCGCAGGAGTCGAGTCGCTGGTGGTTGCGAGCCCGCCGCAGGCACAGTTCGGCGGGCTTCCCCACCCGACGATCCTGGCCGCCGCACGGCTCCTCGGTGTCGACGAAGTGTGGGCTGTCGGTGGGGCACAGGGGATAGCTCTGCTGGCCTACGGCGGCACGGACGTCGATGGCCAAGAGCTGACCCCCGTCGACATGATCACCGGCCCGGGCAACATCTATGTCACTGCCGCCAAACGGATCTGCCGATCGCAAGTGGGGATCGACGCCGAAGCGGGTCCCACCGAAATCGCGATCCTCGCCGACCACACCGCGGACCCGGTGCATGTTGCCGCGGACCTCATCAGTCAGGCCGAGCACGACGAGATGGCCGCCAGCGTGTTGGTGACGCCGAGTACGGATCTCGCCGACGCGACATCGGAACAGCTTGCGGCTCAACTGGAGACAACACGGCATCGAGAGAGGGTGACCGCCGCGCTGACCGGGCGCCAGTCAGCGATCGTGCTGGTCGACGACGTCAATGCCGGCGTGCGAACCGTGAACGCCTACGCAGCCGAACACTTGGAGATCCATACCACTGACGCCGCGGCCGTCGCGGCCCGAATCCGTTCTGCCGGTGCGATCTTCGTGGGTCCGTACTCACCTGTGAGCCTTGGCGACTACTGCGCGGGGTCCAACCACGTGCTCCCGACGGCGGGGTGTGCGCGCCACTCGAGCGGACTGTCGGTGCAGACGTTCCTGCGCGGGATCCACGTCGTCGAGTACGACGAGGCCGCATTGAAGGACGTGTCAGGTCACGTCATCACTTTGGCCGAGGCCGAAGATCTGCCTGCGCACGGTGAAGCGGTGCGACGGAGGTTCGAGCGGTCATGAACCTGCCCGGCCAGCACGTCACGCTGGACGACCTTCCGCTGCGGGACGACCTGCGCGGCAAATCGCCGTACGGCGCGCCGCAACTGGATGTGCCGGTGCGGCTCAACACGAACGAGAATCCGCACCCGCCCACGCGCGCGCTGGTCGAGGACGTCGCGCAATCGGTGCGCGAGGCCGCATCAAATCTTCACCGCTACCCCGACCGGGACGCTGTCGCCCTCCGCGGCGACCTTGCGGCCTACTTGACCACGTACACCGGCGTGCGAGTCGGCACTGAAAACCTCTGGGCGGCCAATGGTTCCAACGAGGTATTGCAGCAGCTGCTGCAGGCGTTCGGTGGTCCGGGCCGCAGCGCGATCGGCTTCGTCCCGTCATACTCTATGCACCCGATCATCTCCGACGGCACGCAGACCCGCTGGCTGGAGGCCCGCCGCGCTGACGACTTCGGCCTGGATGCAACCGCAGCGGCCGCCGCGATCGCAGAGCACCGCCCGGACATCGTGTTCGTCGCGAGCCCGAACAACCCGTCGGGGCAGAGCGTCTCGTTGGCCGAGCTGCGCCGACTGCTCGACGCGATGGAGGCCGGCATCCTCATCCTGGACGAGGCCTATGGTGAATTCTCATCGGCGCCAAGCGCGATCGGCCTGATCGAGGAGTATCCGGCGAGGCTGGTCGTGACGCGCACGATGAGTAAGGCGTTCGCGTTCGCCGGCGGACGGCTGGGCTATCTGATTGCCGCACCCGCGGTGATCGAGGCGATGCTGCTGGTGCGCCTTCCCTATCACCTGTCCGTGACCACACAGGCCGCCGCACGCGCCGCGCTGCGACACGCAACAGAGACGCTGGCTAGCGTCGCCGCATTGATTGCCGAACGTGAGCGGGTGACGCAGACGTTGGGCAGCATCGGCTTTCGAGTCGTTCCCAGCGACGCCAACTTTGTGCTGTTCGGCGAGTTCGGCGACGCGACCGCGACGTGGCAGCGTTACCTGGACGCCGGAATCCTGGTCCGCGACGTCGGCATCCCCGGGTATCTGCGTGCCACGACAGGCTTGCCAGCCGAGAACGACGCGCTGCTGGCCGCCAGCGAGAAACTTGCCGCCACCGAACTCTCCCAGCCGTTAGGAGTCCAGCCGTGACAGAAGCCCGTCGCGCCCGGGTTGAGCGCACTACCAAGGAGTCCGACATCGTCGTCGAGATCGACCTCGACGGAGCGGGCAATGTCGAGATCGACACGGGCGTGCCGTTCTACGACCACATGCTGACGTCGCTGGGTACTCACGCCAGTTTCGACCTGACCGTTCACGCGAAAGGCGATGTCCACATCGAAGGCCACCACACCATCGAGGACACCGCGATCGTGCTCGGCCAGGCGCTTGGGCAGGCGTTGGGTGACAAGAGGGGTATCCGCCGGTTCGGGGATGCGTTCATCCCAATGGACGAAACGCTCGCGCATGCGGCGGTCGATGTGTCCGGCAGGCCGTACTGTGTGCATTCCGGTGAACCGGACCACCTGCGCCACACCACGATTGCTGGTTCAAGCGTGCCCTATCACACCGTGATCAATCGACATGTATTCGAGTCACTGGCGATGAACGCACGCATCGCGCTGCATGTGCGCACCCTCTATGGCCGCGACCCGCACCACATCACCGAGGCCCAGTACAAAGCAGTGGCGCGCGCATTGCGCCAAGCAGTCGAACGCGATCCCAGAGTCGCCGGCGTGCCGTCGACGAAAGGCACACTGTGACGGGTAAATCCGTGGTGGTGCTCGACTATGGATCGGGCAACCTGCGGTCGGCTCAACGTGCGTTGGAGCGTGTCGGCGCCCAGGTGCAGGTCACAGCGGATCCCAGTGCCGCAGCGGCCGCCGACGGCTTGGTGGTGCCGGGCGTCGGGGCATTCGAGGCGTGCATGAGCGGCCTGCGTGCAATCAGCGGCGAGAAGATCATCGCCGAGCGGCTCGGGGCCGGCGCCCCGGTACTGGGGGTGTGCGTGGGAATGCAGATCCTGTTTGATCGCGGGGTGGAGTTCGGTGTCGAAAGCGTCGGGTGCGGGCAGTGGGCCGGTGCCGTCACGCGATTGGACGCACCGGTGATCCCGCACATGGGGTGGAACGTCGTCAAGGCAGGAGCAGGCAGTCGGCTGTTCGAGGGGCTGGATGCCGATACCCGGTTCTACTTCGTGCACTCGTACGCGGCCCAGCGCTGGGAGGGAAACACCAACGCGGTGCAGACCTGGGCCACTCACCACGTCCCGTTCCTGGCCGCGGTGGAGGACGGACCACTCGCCGCCACGCAGTTCCACCCCGAGAAAAGTGGCGACGCGGGGGCCGCACTACTCAACAATTGGGTGCGGGCCCTATGAACACTGCCGCGAGAATGCATTCCGCTCGGATCAGTGCGAGAGAACACCGCACCAGTCGCAGTCTCGGCGCAAAGAGTGGTCCATTGTGACGCTGATCCTTCTGCCTGCCGTGGACGTAGTTGAGGGCCGGGCGGTGCGTTTGGTGCAGGGAAAGGCCGGCAGCGAGAGCGAATACGGCTCGGCGCTCGACGCCGCGCTGACGTGGCAACGCGATGGCGCGCAGTGGATACACCTGGTCGATCTCGACGCGGCGTTCGGTCGTGGCTCGAACCGGGAGCTGCTCGCCGAGGTCGTCGGCACCCTGGACGTCGACGTCGAACTGTCGGGCGGGATCCGCGACGACGACTCACTGGCCGCTGCGCTTGCAACCGGTTGTGCCAGAGTGAATCTCGGTACCGCTGCGCTGGAGAACCCGCAGTGGTGCGCTAAGGTCATCGCCGAGCAGGGTGACAAGGTGGCCGTCGGGCTCGACGTGCAGATCGTAGACGGAGAGCACCGGTTGCGTGGGCGCGGCTGGGAGACCGACGGCGGCGATCTCTGGACCGTGCTGAAACGCCTTGACGGCGAGGGCTGTTCGAGGTTCGTTGTCACAGATGTCACCAAAGACGGCACACTCGATGGTCCGAACCTCGAACTGCTCGCCGCTGTGGCGGAACGCACCGATGCACCCGTGATTGCCTCAGGCGGGGTTTCCAGTCTCGACGATCTGCGCGCGATCGCGACTCTGACCGAGGTCGGTATCGAAGGGGCAATCGTCGGCAAGGCGCTCTACGCGGGGCGTTTCACGCTCCCGCAGGCGCTGACAGCGGTCGGTGGGTAGCGGCCATGTCGCAGGACGGGGTCGACCTGGACGCTCTGGTCGCCGAGGCCGCCACGATTCTCGACAAGGCAGCCGAGCGATTTGTCGCAGGCCGCGGCGCAGACTCCGCGGTTCGCAAGAAGGGCAAAGACTTCGCCACCGAAGTCGACCTGGCGATCGAGCGCGAGGTCGTGGCCGCGCTGGTGTCTGCGACCGGAATCGACGTTCATGGCGAGGAATTCGGCGGCGCAGACATCAATTCGCCATGGGTATGGGTGCTCGACCCCATCGATGGCACATTCAACTACGCGGCGGGTCTGCCGTTCGCAGCCATTCTGCTCGGCCTGATGCGTGACGGGGAGCCGGTCGCCGGTCTCACGTGGGTGCCTTTCACCGGCGAACGATTCACTGCTGTCGCGGGTGGCCCGCTGCGGTGCAACGGCGTGGAACTTCCGCCCTTGGAGCCGACCGAGTTCGAAGACGCAGTCGTCGGGGTCGGCACGTTCAATGTGGAATGGCGGGGTCGGTTGCCAGGGCGATACCGGCTGGCGGTCATCGAGCAGCTGAGCCGTGTGACGTCGCGCATCCGTATCCACGGTGCCACCGGAATCGACCTTGCCTATACGGCCGCTGGAAATCTCGGCGGCGCAATCAGTTTCGGCGACCACATTTGGGATCACGCCGCCGGCGTCGCACTGGTGCGTGCCGCCGGTGGCATCGTGACCGACCTCGCGGGCAATCAATGGACCGCGCAGTCGCGCTCGGTGCTCGCTGGTGAGCCGCGGTGTCACGCACAGATGCTCGATGTTGTACGCACGGTCGGCGACCCGGGGGACTACTGATGGCGGACGTCGCGGTTCGTGTCATCCCTTGCCTGGACGTCGACGACGGCAGGGTGGTCAAGGGGGTGAATTTCGCCAACCTGCGCGACGCGGGCGATCCGGTTGAGCTGGCTGCCGCCTACAACGCCGAGGGCGCCGACGAATTGACATTCCTAGACGTCACCGCATCATCGGCGGGACGCGCCACGATGCTCGAGGTGGTGCGCCGCACCGCAGAGCAGGTCTTCATTCCGTTGACGGTCGGCGGCGGTGTCCGTTCGGTAGCCGACGTCGACACGCTGTTGCGTGCGGGTGCAGACAAAGTGGCGGTGAATACCGCCGCGATCGCACGCCCGGAGCTACTGGCGGAGTTGTCGCGGCAGTTCGGCTCTCAGTGCATCGTGCTGTCCGTTGACGCGCGCACGGTGCCAGTTGACGCCGAACGCACCGCGTCGGGTTGGGAAGTCACGACTCATGGCGGCCGGAAGGGCACGGGGATCGACGCGATCGAGTGGGCCGAGCGCGGCGCTGATCTCGGGGTGGGCGAGATCCTGCTGAACTCCATGGACTTCGACGGCACCAAGGCCGGCTTCGACCTTCCGATGCTGCATGCGGTTCGCGCCGCCGTGTCGGTGCCTGTCATCGCCAGCGGCGGCGCCGGTGTGGTGGAACATTTTGCTCCCGCGATTGTTGCAGGAGCGGACGCTGTGCTTGCCGCGAGCGTCTTCCACTTCGGGGAATTGACCATCGCGCAGGTGAAGGCGGCACTGGCGGCAGAAGGGATCGTGGTGCGATGACACTGGACGCGGACATCGCCTCGCGCCTCAAACGGGACCCGAACGGTCTGATCACCGCGGTCACACAGGAGCGAAGCACGGGCAAGATCCTGATGGTGGCCTGGATGGATGACTTCGCACTGGCCCGCACGCTGGAAACCCGTGAGGCGACCTATTACTCGAGATCACGGCAAGAACACTGGATCAAGGGTGCGACGTCGGGTCACACTCAATATGTGCATTCGGTGCGGCTCGATTGCGACGGCGATACGGTGCTGCTCGAAGTGGACCAGGTGGGCGGCGCGTGCCACACCGGAGAGCACAGCTGTTTTGACGCCGACGAGCTGCTGTCCGACAAGGGTTGACCTCGACGGCCTACGCGGACTGTCGTGCCCGCAACACCTCGAGCGCCTTGTCGGCGTGCGTGCTCATGTTGACCTCGCTCGAGATCACCTCCAGCACGCGCCGATCGGTATCGATCACAAAAGTCGTCCGCTTCACCGGCATCAGCTTGCCCAGCAGGCCGCGCTTCACCCCGAACGACGAGGCCACAGTTCCGTCGGCATCCGAGAGGACCGGAAAGTCGAAGCTGTGGTTGTCGCTGAACTGTGCCTGCTTGGACACCTCATCGGTGCTGATGCCGACCCGCGATGCGCCAACGTCGGTGAATTCCTTTGCCAGATCGCGGAAGTGGCAGGCCTCTTTAGTGCAGCCGGGCGTGCCCGCGGCCGGGTAGAAGAACAAGACGACCGGACCCGTGGTGAGCAAGTCGCTGAGTTTTCGCTGCGCGCCGGTCTGATCGGGTAGTTCGAACTCGTCGACGAGGTCACCACGTTTCATGTGTGCACACGCTACGCCCGGCGGGAGGTGCACCTGCACAGTGGGAAGATACTGAGGTGACGTTGACCGCCGACCTGACTGTGACCACCACGCGCGAACAGTTTCGCGCGCTGGCGGCCGAGCACCGGTTCGTTCCCGTCACCCGCAAGGTCCTCGCCGACAGCGAGACGCCCCTGTCGGCGTACCGAAAACTGGGTGCCAACAGGCCTGGCACATTTCTGCTGGAGTCCGCCGAGAACGGGCGCTCGTGGTCGCGGTGGTCATTCATCGGGGCGGGCGTTCCGTCGGCGTTGACGGTGCGCGATGGCGAAGCCGCATGGATCGGCCCGACGCCGACGGACGCGCCGACGGGTGGGGATCCTCTCGAAGCCCTTCGCGCCACGATGGACCTGTTGCACTCGGTCCCCGTACCCGGGATGCCCCCGTTGGCGGGCGGCATGGTGGGGTTCTTCGCCTACGACATGGTGCGACGGCTCGAGCGCCTGCCCGAGTTGACGCACGACGACCTGAACCTGCCCGACATGCTGCTGCTGTTGGCCACTGATGTGGCCGCCGTCGACCACCACGAGGGCACCATCACCCTGATTGCGAACGCGGTGAACTGGAACGGCACCGATGAACGCGTGGACTGGGCTTACGACGACGCGGTCGCGCGGCTCGCGGTGATGACGGAGGCCTTGAGTCAGCCGCTGCCGTCCACCGTGGCGACCTTCGACCGCCCGGAGCCGCAGCATCGCTCCCAGCGCACCCCCGCGGAGTTCTCGCACATCGTGGATCGCCTCGTCGGTGAGATCGAGGCCGGCGAAGCCTTCCAGGTCGTGCCGTCGCAGCGTTTCGAGATAGACACCGACGTGGATCCGCTCGACGTGTACCGGATACTTCGGGTTTCCAATCCGAGTCCCTACATGTATCTGCTGCACATCCCCAATAGCGATGGCAGCCTTGACTTTTCGATTGTCGGCTCGAGTCCCGAGGCGCTCGTGACAGTCAAGGACGGCTGGGCGAGCACGAATCCGATCGCCGGCACCCGCTGGCGCGGTGAGACCGAGGAGGAAGACATCCTGCTCGAAAAGGAGCTGCTGTCTGACGAGAAGGAGCGTGCAGAGCACCTCATGCTCGTCGACCTCGGGCGAAACGACCTGGGCAGGGTGTGTGTGCCGGGCACGGTTCGCGTTGATGACTACAGCCACATCGAGCGCTACAGCCACGTGATGCATCTGGTCTCGACAGTCACAGGGCGGCTGGCCGACGGGCGGACCGCGCTCGACGCCCTCACCGCGTGTTTCCCGGCGGGCACTCTGTCAGGTGCGCCGAAGGTCCGCGCGATGGAGCTGATCGAGGAGGTCGAGAAGACGCGGCGCGGGCTGTACGGCGGCGTGGTCGGCTACCTCGACTTTGCCGGAAATGCCGACTTCGCGATCGCCATCCGCACTGCGCTGATGCGCGACGGTACCGCCTATGTGCAAGCTGGCAGCGGTGTCGTCGCCGATTCCAACGGCCCCTACGAGCACACCGAGGCAGCTAACAAAGCCAAGACCGTGCTGAACGCGATAGCAGCCGCCGAAACCCTCAAATCCCCGTGACTCGGTTCGCGCAGCTGCTGTTAGTGCTGGCCGCAGTCGGGTTGTGGGGGGCGTCCAGGCTGCCGTGGGTGGTGCTGACGTCGTCGAGCGGACTCGGCCACCCGCGGACGACGACGTTGACGGGCGGGGCATGGTCCACCGCGCTCATTCCGTTCGCTGTACTGCTTCTGGCTGCGGCGGTCGCAACGCTGGCGGTCCGGCGTTGGCCGCTTCGGGGGTTGGCGGTGCTGGTGGCGTTGGTCAGCGCGGGGTCGGCCTACCTGGCAATCACGCTGTGGACCACGCCGGACGTGGCCCCACGTGCGGCCCAGCTCGCGGACGTGCCGGTGGTATCGCTGGTCGGCAGCTCCCGCGAGCACTGGGGCGCGGTGCTCACGCTCGTGGCCGCCGCGATGACGCTGCTGGCAGCTGTACTGCTCATGCGGGTGGCGGCGGCGGGAGCCGCTGGGCCCGACAAATACTCATCGCGGACGACGCAGCGCGCTGGCGCGGTTAGCGGCACATCTGAGGAGCCGATGTCCGAACGCGTGATGTGGGATGCGCTCGACGTGGGGGAGGACCCAACCGGTGATTCGGGTAGCGAGGGTCGGTGAGGGGCCGCACGTGCGCGGCGGCTACCCTTTCGATGTTCAACCCGGACGTCGGCTGAGTTGCGGAGGAAGGAGCCGACCCGCCATGGTCTCGGCAAACGTGCTCGACTCCATTCTCGAAGGAGTTCGCGCCGACGTTGCCGCTCGCGAGGCGCTGGTCTCGCTGAGCGAGGTCAAGGCCGCGGCTGAAAAGGCTCCGCCGTCACGAAACGTGATGGCCGCGTTGCGTGAACCCGGTATCGGCGTGATCGCCGAGGTGAAGCGCGCGAGCCCGTCGCGTGGAAAGTTGGCGTCGATCGGGGATCCGGCGAAACTCGCCCGAGCTTACGAGGAGGGTGGCGCGCGGATCATCAGCGTGCTCACCGAGCAACGGCGTTTCCGCGGTTCACTCGACGACCTCGACGCTGTCCGCGCGGCAGTGTCGATCCCGTTGTTGCGCAAGGATTTCATCGTCGGGCCTTATCAGATCCACGAGGCCCGTGCGCACGGTGCCGATATGCTGCTGCTGATCGTCGCGGCTTTGGAGCAGCACGCGCTGGCCGCAATGCTGGATCGCACCGAGTCGCTCGGCATGACTGCGCTGGTCGAAGTGCACACCGAGGAAGAAGCGGACCGCGCTCTGCAGGCGGGCGCGCGGGTCATCGGGGTCAACGCGCGAAATCTGAAAACGCTGAAGGTCGACCGTGATTGCTTCGCACGAATCGCGCCTGGCTTGCCGACCAACGTGATTCGAATCGCGGAGTCGGGTATCCGCGGACCGTCCGACCTGCTGGCTTACGCTGGTGCCGGGGCAGATGCCGTGCTGGTCGGCGAAGGCCTGGTCACCAGCGGCGATCCGCGCGGGGCGGTCGCCGACCTGGTGACGGCCGGCACCCATCCTTCATGCCCGAGAACGGCCCGCTAGTTGTTCATCAAATGACCCGGTCACGAGCAGATCAGAAAACAACCGAACTGCCGAAATCCAGCGCGGCGATTGCCGAGCCCACCGCCCACGATCCGGACGCTCGCGGGCACTTCGGCGTGTACGGCGGTCGATATGTGCCCGAAGCGCTCATGGCCGTCATCGAAGAAGTCACTGCCGCGTACGAAAAGGCCCGTGCCGACCAGGAATTCCTCGACACGCTTGACCGGCTACAGACGCATTACAGCGGCAGGCCGTCACCGCTGTACGAGGCACTGCGCCTGAGCGAACATGCCGGTGGCGCACGGATCTTCCTCAAACGCGAAGATCTCAACCACACCGGCTCTCACAAGATCAACAACGTTCTCGGTCAGGCACTGCTCGCGCAGCAGATGGGCAAAACCCGGGTGATTGCCGAGACGGGGGCCGGGCAACACGGAGTCGCCACGGCGACCGTGTGCGCGCTGCTCGGACTCGACTGTGTGATCTACATGGGTGAGGTCGACACCAGCCGACAGGCGCTCAACGTGGCCCGGATGCGGCTTCTCGGCGCCGAGGTCGTCTCGGTGACGTCAGGCTCCAAGACCCTCAAAGACGCGATCAACGAGGCTTTTCGCGACTGGGTCACCAACGCCGACGACACGTACTACTGCTTTGGCACGGCCGCCGGACCGCATCCGTTTCCAATGATGGTTCGCGACTTTCAGCGGGTGATCGGGTTGGAGACGCACGCCCAGATCTTGGCTCAGGCCGGCCGATTGCCTGACGCGGTCACCGCGTGCGTCGGCGGGGGATCCAACGCCATCGGCATCTTCCACCCCTTCATCGACGAGCCCGGGGTTCGTTTGGTCGGGTTCGAGGCCGCCGGCGACGGCGTCGAAACCGGCAGGCACGCCGCAACCTTCGCCGGTGGATCGCCGGGGGCCTTCCAGGGTTCGTTCTCCTACCTCCTTCAGGACGAAGACGGACAGACGATTGAAAGCCATTCGATTTCAGCAGGATTGGATTACCCAGGCGTCGGCCCCGAGCATGCGCTCCTCAAGGACACCGGCCGCGCGGAATATCGCCCGATCACTGATGCCCAGGCAATGGATGCCTTCCGCGTGCTGTGCCGAACCGAAGGCATCATCCCGGCCATCGAGTCGGCCCACGCGGTGGCTGGCACGTTGCCGCTGGCGGCCGAGATCGGGCCGGGAGGGATCGTCGTCGTCAATCTGTCGGGGCGCGGCGACAAAGACGTCGCGACCGCGGCGAAGTGG
>JAVHWG010000461.1:0-6903 GCA_032159965.1 Mycobacterium sp. | reverse complement strand
ACAGACCGCGGCCCCAGCCGCCAACGCCGCGATACGACTTACCCTCACAACGGAATGCTGACATACCTCGAGCGCCCGCGTACGGGAAAACGTGAACGTAGAATGAACGCTGTGCCGTCAGCCGCGTCTCTCTGCCGCGCGGTCAATGGACGTTCGCGGTCGCGCGGGGCGTTGATGATGTTGTCGCACAATAGATTTCGCGTGCGAGAGTGAGCCTGGGAGAAGAACTGCATCGTGAATTGGTCGCTGCGCTCACCTTGACCGAATCCGGCGACGGGGTGCTGCGTGCTCCTTATTTCAGCGAGGGCCGCGGAGTGGTGTTCGGTGGGCAGCTGCTCGGTCAGGCGATCGTCGCTGCCGCCCACCGGATCTCCGGCAAGCGGGTGAAGTCCGTGCAGACGATCTTCGCGCGTGGGGTCAACGTCGTTGAGCCCGCTGACATCAGCGTCGAGCCGATGCACGAGGGTCGCAATATCGCCAGCGTCACTGTGACATTCGCACAGGGCGGGCGAACGTGTGCACGCTGTCTGGTGCTGCTCGATGTCGCCGAACCTGACCTTGTCCGCTGGCAGATTCCGATGCCCGACGTCGATCCACCCGACATCGCCGCGGCGCGCCCGAACGCGCTGACCGCGCCGGAGACGATCGTGGTCGGCGACGTCGACGTCGACGATCCAGATTTGACCGGACCCGCCGCGTTGCAGCTCTGGGTGCGGTTCCCCGAGGCACCCCACGACGACGCGGTGCAGCGTGCGCTCCTGGCACACACCACCGACGGGTGGTTGATCGCGACGGCGATGCGCCCGCACCCCAATCTCGGTCAGGCGATGGCCCACACGCAGGTGTCCACCGGCGTGCTTACCCAGTCGTTGGCCTTTCACTCGGACGTCGACGTCCGCTCCTGGCTGCTCATCGACCACGAGACGCTGGCCGCTGGGGGCGGACGTACCTACGGCCGCGGGCACGTCTTCACCGAGGACGGTCGGTTGGTCGCCTCCTTCGTTCAGGAGGCGTTGTTGCGCAGCTTCCCCACGGGCCAGGATCCGCGCGGCAAGCAGAAGACCGTCTTCTAGATCGCCGAGACCGAAGCCATGGTTGTGATTTCGCCTAGATCACGACCATGGTTTCGGTTTCGCCGCAGCCGATCACTCGTTGTCGCCGCCGGTGGAGATGGTTGCGGCCGTGCCGACGCCGAACGACTCACCGTGGGCGGCCGGCCATAGCCAGTCGCGGACCTCCGGGATGTCGTCGCCGTGCTCGCGGGTGTATTCGCGCGCGGCGATCCGCTTGTCCACCATTTCCTGACGCAGCGTCGCGCACTTCGACTGCAAGTTTGGCACCCGGTCGATCACGTCGATCACCAGGTGGTATCGATCCAGGTCGTTGAGCATCACCATGTCGAAAGGCGTTGTGGTGGTGCCCTCTTCCTTGTACCCGCGCACGTGCAGGTTCTCGTTGCCCGTGCGGCGGTAAGTCAGCCGGTGGATCAGCCAGGGATAGCCGTGATAGGCGAAGATCACCGGCTTGTTGGTCGTGAAGATCATGTCGAACTCACGATTGGAAAGCCCGTGTGGATGCTCCTTCTCGTCCTGCAACCGCATCAGGTCCACGACGTTGACGAATCGAATCTTCAACTCGGGCAGATGCTTACGCAGCAGGTCCACGGCGGCCAGGCCCTCGAGTGTCGGCACGTCACCGCATGTCGCGATCACGACGTCCGGGTCCTCGCCGAGGACCTCGCTGCCCGCCCATTCCCAGATGCCCAGCCCCCTGGTGCAGTGCGCGACGGCCTGCTCCATGGTCAGGAAGTTGGGGCTCGGCTGCTTGCCGGCGACCACGACGTTGACGTACTGGCGCGAGCGCAGGCAATGGTCGTACGTGGAAAGGAGTGTGTTCGCGTCCGGCGGCAGATAGACCCGGACGACCTCGGCGCGCTTATTCACCACATGGTCGATGAACCCGGGGTCCTGATGGCTGAAGCCGTTGTGGTCCTGGCGCCAGACATGGCTGGACAGTAGATAATTGAGGCTTGCGATCGGCCGCCGCCACGGGATGTGATTGGTGACCTTGAGCCACTTCGCGTGCTGGTTGAACATCGAGTCGATGATGTGGATGAAGGCCTCGTAGCAGTTGAACAAGCCGTGGCGGCCGGTCAGCAGATACCCCTCGAGCCACCCCTGGCACTGGTGTTCTGACAGCATCTCCATGACCCGTCCGGCACGCGCTAGATGTTCGTCGACCTCGGGGCCCAAGAACTCCGCGTTCCACTGCTTGTCGGTGGCGTCGAACACGCCCTGAAGCCGATTGGACGCGGTCTCATCAGGCCCGAAGATCCGGAAGTTGTGCGGGTTGCTTCGCACGACATCGGTGAGCCAGCTTCCGAGCACTCGGGTGGATTCGGCGATCGTCGCACCCGGGGCGGGGACGTCCACCGCGTACTTGCGGAAATCGGGCAGCCGAAGATCCTTCAGCAGTTCGCCACCATTGGCATGCGGGTTCGCGCTCATGCGCAGCGCTCCCGTCGGCGCGAGCTCCGCGATCTTCCGGTCAAGGACGCCGTCAACGTCGAACAGCTCCGAGATCCGGTAGGAGGCCAACCAATCGGCCAGCACTTGCAGATGTTCCGGGGTGTCGCGGGCGTTGGCCAGCGGGACTTGATGAGCGCGCCACGAGCCGGTGGTCTTCTTGCCGTCGATGTAGTCCGGTCCCGTCCACCCCTTCGGTGTCCGGAAGACGATCATCGGCCAGCGCGGCGTCATCTCGTCATCGGTAAGGCCGGCCTTGATCTCGGCGATCTCGTTGAGCACGGTGTCGAGCAGCAGCGCGAACTCGCGGTGCGCCTTGGCGTGGTCTTCGGTCTCGGTCACCTCGAAGAAGTACGGATTGTGGCCGTAGCCGATCATCAGGCTGCGTAGGTCGTCGGTCGGAATGCGAGCCAGCACAGTCGGATTCGCAATCTTGTAGCCATTGAGGTGCAGGATCGGCAGGACGACGCCGTCGTTGACGCGGTTGACGAACTTGTTCGAGTGCCAGCTCGTAGCCAACGCCCCGGTCTCGGCCTCCCCGTCGCCGACCACTGCGGCAACCAGCAGGTCGGGGTTGTCGAAGGCGGCGCCGTATGCGTGGGAGAGCGCGTATCCGAGTTCGCCGCCCTCGTGGATCGAGCCCGGCGTCTCGGGTGCCACATGGGACGGAATCCCCCCGGGGAACGAGAACTGTTTGAACAGCCGGCGGATGCCTTCGACGTCGGGGGTGATGTCGGAGTAGAGCTCCGAGTAGGTCCCGTCGAGGTAGGCGTTGGCCACCAGCCCGGGGCCGCCGTGACCGGGACCGATGACGTACACCGTCGACTGCTCGCGTTCCTTGATCGCGCGGTTCAGATGGGCATACAGGAAGTTGAGACCGGGCGTCGTCCCCCAGTGACCGAGCAGTCGGGGCTTGACGTCCTCCCGCGTCAGAGGCGTTCGCAGCAGGGGGTTGTTCAGCAGGTAGATCTGGCCGACGGACAGGTAGTTCGCGGCCCGCCACCAGCCGTCGATCTGCGCCAGCCCCTCGTCGCTCAGCGGGGACACGTCGGCCGATCGCCAGGTGGATTGCACGGTAGTCATCTCTCTATCCAAGTCCCGACGGTGCGATGGCGCGCACTCGCCATCGATGTTCACCCACGGGTTACCCGCCCGCTAGCCTCTTCACCGCGAGCAGACAGGGAATCGCATTACCCGCGGTGGACGCGTGCGAGTTTGCGTCTGCTCGCGGGCAAGCGATCGGGACTTGAGGCGAATGCCCCATTCGGACGGCGTTGTGTTCGGTCCAGCATGTCGTGATGAACACAGCCATTACCCCTGAAGCGGCCGCGGCCGCCACCGTCCATCAGCCGTTGCCTCCCGGCGACGACGAGCGTGTCCTCGGTTTCGGGGTGATGGGTCTGCCCTTCGTCAGCGGTCACTACCTCGCCTTCCGCGACTTTCCCGCATCGTCGTTCTCGCCGCCGTACCTGTCGGTGTGGCATCGCGATCCCAAGGGGGAGTGGACGTTCTACGCCACCACGCCCGGCGCCCAAAGTTGCTCGCGGTACTTCAGCTCGGCAACACGGGTGGATCCGGTGCACTGCGAGATCGACGTCAGCTGGCCGACACCGTGGTCTCTGTCGATTTCGGTTGACGGGGTGCTCGATTGGCACCTCGACATCAAGACCACGCCGGCCACCAAGCTGATGACCGCGATCGGCAGTCGGCTACCGGCACCGGTGTGGAACAGCCGCGCCGCGCTCGGCACCCTCGGCAGAACCGTCGGACCCGTGCTGGCGATCGGCAAGGTGCGGCTCGCAGGCACCACACCGAACGGTCAGCGCTTCCGGATCGCGCCGAAACGCGTGTGGTCGGTCGCCGACTCGACCGCGGTGGTGCGGGGTGAGGACGTCGGAGCGCCGGGGCCGTTGCCGCAGCAGGCGTGTCTCGGCGATTTCCGCCTGCCGCAACGGGGCATCTGTGTGGTCGGACACGGCCGATTCAGTGCAGACCGCCTTGAGCTATCCAGCTGACCATGGCTGCCCGACAGCGCAGAATCGTCAGATGACTTCCGCGTCGACGCCGGCCCCGATGCCGACGCGCGCGGAGGTTCTGGCGGCCCTGTCGGTGGCCATCGACCTCGGCCTAGGGCAGCCCGCCGAGCACATGCTGCGGTCGGCGCTGATCGCCACGCGCCTTGCCGACCGGCTGGGGCTGACGTCGGCGCAGCGCGACTGCATTTACTACACGACACTGATCATGTGGATCGGCTGTCACGCCGATTCCCACGAGTACGCACGCTGGTTCGGCGACGACATCGCCGTTCGTCGTGGCTCCTATCTGGTCGACTGGTCGGGTCTGCCGTATCAACGATTCCTGCTGACCAACGTTGGTCACGGCGAGTCGCTGCTGCAGCGACTCAAGACAATGTTGACGCTGTACGCCAATGCCCGGGGTCACATCTCGCGGCTCATCCATTCGCATTGCACCTCGGCGGCGTTGCTGGCCCAGAGGATCGGCCTCGGCGAGAGTGTCCAGACGGCACTGCGTTGCACGTTCGAACGTTTCGACGGCGGTGGGTTGCCCCTCGGTGTGCAGGGCGACGCGATCCCGATCGAGATGCGTGTCGCCCAAGTCGCCGACATGGCCGAGGTGCACCAGCGCGGTTACGGCACCGGGGGCGCGGTGGCGATGGTGCGCAGCCGGCGCGGCGGCCAGTTCGACCCTGCGGTGGTCGATGCCTTCGTCGGTGACGCAGAGAGAATCTTTGCCGTGCCGGCAACCGGGGATGTCTGGGCGACTGCGCTGCAACACGCACCGGATCGGCACGCGACACTCGACGAAGCTGGACTCGACGGACTGCTCGAAGCGTTGGGCGATTTCGTCGACCTGAAATGCCCCTTCACACTTGGGCATTCGCGTGGGACCGCGCAGCTGGCCGCCGACGCCGCAGTGGCACTCGGCCTCGACGCCGAAGCGGTGACGTCGACGCGCAGGGCGGGGCACATCCACGACGTCGGGCGCATCGGAGTGACTAACCAAATCTGGTCCAAGCCAGGCGGTTTGACCACATCAGAGTTCGAGCGCGTGCGTCTGCATCCGTACCTGACCGAACGTATCCTGCAGCGGGTGCCGGGCTTGTCGCAGGTGACGGCGATCGCCGCGAACCATCACGAATGCCTCGACGGCTCAGGCTATCCGCGCGGCCTGTCGGCTCGGCAGCTGACTATCCCGGACAGGTTGGTGGCGTGCGCGGTGAGCTATCAGTCAGCGCTGGAGCCGCGGCCGTATCGTGACCCGTTGTCGGCTGTCAGCGCCGCGCGTCGATTACAGGCCCGCGTGCGCGACGGCGAACTCGACGGTGCCGCCGCGGATGCGGTGTTACAGGCGGCGGGCCATACGTCCCGCAATGCGAGGCCGAGTCCCGACGGGCTGACAGCGCGTGAGGTCGAGGTACTGCGGCTGGTCGCCCAGGGCGCGAGCAATAGGGAGATTGCGGCCAGGCTCGTGATCAGCGAGAAGACCGCGCGCAACCACGTGGAGCGCACCTACGCAAAGATCGGCGTCTCGAACCGTGTCGCGGCCAGCATGTATGCCCTCGACCGAGGACTGGTCGGCCAGCGCGGAAGTTGAGGCATTCGCCTCATGCCCGCGAGCGCTCTGCAACCGACGATTGCTTCATGAACCGAATCCTCGCACTCAGCTACGGCGTCATCAGTTATGTGCTGTTCCTGGCGGTGTTCGTCTACGCGATACTTTTCGTCGGCGATCTGTTGGTTCCGCGCACCGTCGACCACGCCATCAGCGCACCTCTCGGTCAGGCGCTGGTCATCGACCTCGCGTTGTTGACCTTGTTCGCCCTGCAGCACAGCGTGATGGCGCGGCCGGTGTTCAAACGATGGTGGACGCGGTACGTGCCGCAGCCGATCGAGCGGAGCACCTACGTGTTGTTCGCGAGTCTCGTTCTTGCACTTGTCCTTTGGCAGTGGCGGTCCATCCCCACTGTGATATGGGACATCCCGTGGACACCCGCCCGGCTCGCGGTGTGGGTGCTGTTCTGGCTCGGCTGGGCGATCGTGCTTGCCTCGACGTTCATGATCAGCCACTTCGAGCTGTTCGGGTTGCGACAGGTGTTCGCAGTATGGCGAGGGAGGCCGCAGGCCGAAACAGGCTTCCGCACAACGCTTTTCTACCGCGTTGTACGTCACCCGCTGAATGTGGGCTTCATCGTGGCATTCTGGTCGGCGCCGACGATGACGGTGGGCCACCTGCTGTTCGCGGCAGTCACCACGGGCTGGATCATGCTCGCGATGCAACTCGAGGAGCGCGACCTCGGGACGACGCTGGGCGCGAAGTACGCGGCCTACCGCGAATCGGTGCCGATGCTGATTCCGGG
>JAVHWG010000460.1:0-13083 GCA_032159965.1 Mycobacterium sp. | reverse complement strand
GATGCTCTACATCCTCTGACAAGCCGTTCTGGCGTAGTCGCCGGGTGTGGGGGTATGTGCCTGCGTCGTAGGCACGATCAAACCCGCAAACCCCCACACTCGGCGACATTGCCTCGCCGACTGTCCGGCACGCTACCGGTCGCTGACGACCGCCAGGTCGACGAGTTCGGTCAGCTCACCGGCCAGCGGCGCGACGGGCAGTTGTCGACCGTCCAGGGTATGCACCCGAGCAGCCAGCGTGATGCTCGAGATCAACCAGATACCTTGAGCTGTAAGTAGATCCGCGGGCCGGAGCGGACGGTATTCGCAGCGGTAGCCTTTTTGCGCCGCCACCGCGAAGAGCGCCTGCTGGGTGGTGCCGTGGAGAATGGGTAGCGACGGTGGCGGCGTCTGCAATGCTCCGTCGGTGGCGACGACGACGGTCGACCGCGGTCCCTCCAGCACATAGCCGTCCGTGCTGACGAAGATCACATCGCCCGCTCCGCGTTCGGCTGCGTAACGGAGTGCGGCCATGTTCACCGCGTACGACAGGGTCTTGGCGCCCGCCAGCACCCACGGAGCGCTCGAGGCGGTCGTCGGTATCTCCCGCGCAAGCGTCAGGGCCGCCACGCCCTCGCGACGCGCCACGCCGACCCTCTCCGGCAGGGGGCCGACGGTGATGTACGCAGTTGGCGGACCTCCGCTTTCCCGGCCTCGGCTGTAGACCCAGCGCATCACGCCCTCGTCCGGGGTCCGCGCGGCCCAGCGCGCAGCGGCCGAGGCCGATGCCGCATGCCACGCCTCGGGGTCGGGAGACCGCAGATCCATCAGCTCGGCGGACTGCGTCAGCCGCTGCAGGTGAGCATCGAGCAGGCACGGCCGGCCGTCGCGGACCAGCAGGGTCTCGAAGATGCCGTCGCCTCGCACGGCCGCCAGGTCGTCGGCGTGCAGAAGCGGCGTCTGGAGGTCGTGAAACGTCCCATCAAGAGTCACGACGACGGACATGGACATCACCGTAGCCGGACGGAAAACGTACTGTTGAGATGTGTCAGCCGTGTCCGCCCCAGCCGAAGGTCCCGACGTCGGTGCGGTCTGGCATTACGGCGACCCTCTGGGCGAGCAGCGCGCGGCGCTCACCGATGCGGTCGTCATCGACCGGTCGCATCGGGGCGTCATCACCATCGCAGGCCCCGACCGCGGCTCCTGGCTCAACACCATCTCGTCCCAATCTGTCGCTGACCTCGCCGATGGCGCGACGGTGCAGAATCTCAGCCTCGACGCGCAAGGCCGGGTTGAGGACCACTGGATCCAGACCGATCTGGGCGGCGTGGCCTACCTCGACACCGAGCCGTGGCGCGCCGAGTCGCTGCTGACATACCTCACCCGCATGGTGTTTCGGGCCGATGCCCGGCCGCAGCACGCCGATTTCGGTGTGCTCTCGCTGTTGGGACCGCGGCTGGCAGAACGATCCACGCTCGACGCCCTTGGCGTGCAGGCACTGCCCGAGGAGATGACGGCGCTGCCGCTGCCTGCGGGCGGATTCCTTCGCCGGATGCCGACCGACCGTGACGGACCGGCAGTCGCGCTGGAGCTTGTCGTCCAGGACGACCAGATAACGGCCTGGCGTGGGCAGCTCGAGTCGGCGGGACTGCGGCCGGCAGGGATATGGGCGTATGAGGCACACCGCGTCGCCGCACTGCGCCCGCGTCTCGGCGTCGACACCGACGAGCGAACAATTCCGCACGAAGTCGGCTGGATCGGGTCGGCGGTGCACCTCGACAAGGGCTGCTACCGCGGGCAGGAGACCGTCGCACGGGTGCACAACCTCGGCCGGCCGCCACGCATGCTCGTGCTGACGCACCTCGACGGATCGGTGTCGCGACCGGTCAGCGGATCCGCTCTACTCGCGGACGGGCGCCCGGTCGGGCGGCTGGGAACCGTCGTGGACCACGTCGACCTAGGACCGGTTGCGCTTGCGCTCGTCAAGCGCACGCTGGCCGCGGAGACGGCGCTGACGGCCACAGGCGATGACGGGCCTGTCTCGGCGAGCATCGACCCCGACAGCGTGCCCACGATCGACGGTCTCGGCGCTGGCCGGGCGGCGGTGGACCGCCTGCGCGGGGTCACGCGCTGATCCCTCCCGGATCACCGGTAAGCCCTGCCAGCGCACCGCGCGCGGGCACGGTAAAGTGATGTCAGGACAAACAAACACACACTCAGATCGGAGCCGCCTCGCATCGGGCCGCTCCGTTATTGCGCGAGGGGGTCCCCCCATGGGCCGCGGCCGGGCGAAGGCGAAACAGACCAAGGTTGCCCGGGAGTTGAAGTACAGCTCCCCGCAGACCGATTTTGAGCGGCTCCAACGCGAGCTGGCCGGTGACGAAGGCATTGAGCCCAACGGCACCGAAGCTTTGGATGACGAGGACGACTGGCGCGCCAGCCGATAGCGAGCGCGCGCGCCTCAGAACCGTGAGTGCCGTCCCACAAGGTCGACCCGAGTGCTGGTTTTCTGGGCTTTCTTCACAGTGCCAAGCACCCAGCAATGCAGGTGGCGCGCGGTGAGGATCGCCAACGCGCGGTCGGTGTCCTCCGCGCTGACCACGGCGACCATTCCGACACCCATGTTGAACGTCTTCTCCATCTCGGCGCGGTCGATTCGACCACGTTGAGCGATCATCTTGAAGACCGGTGCCGGAGTCCACGTGCCGCGGTCGAGTTCGGCCTGCAGGCCTTTCGGGATCACGCGGGCGAGGTTGGCGACCAGCCCGCCGCCGGTGACATGACAGAACGTCCTGACCTGGGTGTCCGCCGCCAGCGCGAGGCAATCCTTGGCGTAGATACGAGTCGGCTCGAGTAGTTCCTCGCCCAGCGTGCGGCCGAACTCCTCGACATGGCCCGCGAGATCCATACGGTCGATCTCCAGGAGCACATGGCGGGCCAGGGAGTACCCATTGGAATGCAGACCCGTCGAAGCCATGGCGATCACCACGTCGCCGGGCCGAACCCGGTCGGGACCGAGCAGGTCGTCGGCTTCGACGATGCCGATGCCGGTGGCGGAGATGTCGTAGCTGTCGGGCTCCATGAGGCCGGGATGCTCAGCGGTTTCACCGCCCAGCAGCGCACAGCCGGCCAGCACGCAGCCGTCTGCGATGCCCGACGCGAGCGCGGCAATGCGCTCCGGCACGACGCTGCCGACCGCGATGTAGTCCTGCAACAGCAGGGGCTCGGCGCCGCACACCACGAGGTCGTCGACCACCATCGCGACCAGGTCCAGGCCCAGGGTGTCGTGCTTGTCCATCGCCTGCGCGATCGCGGTCTTGGTTCCGACACCGTCGGTCGATGCGGCCAGCAGTGGCTCGCGGTAACCACCCCGCAGGGCGAACAGACCTGCGAAGCCACCCAGGCCGCCGACCACTTCGGGTCTGGTTGCCCTCTGCGCCAACGGCTTAAGGAGTTCGACGGCACGATCGCCCGCCTCGATGTCCACCCCCGCTGACGCGTATGACACGGCGCGATCCTTCGCCCCGCCGCTCACTGTCGGTTGACCCGCTCGGTCAAATTCGTCGCTCCTCGCGTCCGCAGTAAATTTTGAGTCGCTCGCGTCCGCACACGGTCATCGCGTGCAAGGGTACCGGTATGTGGACCCGAGGTGTTCTGTTGACGGCAGCCGTTGTTGCCGGTTCTTTCCTGGTGCCGCCCACCGCTTCGGCGACGTCAGCCGACGGCGTCAGCGCAACAGTGTTGTGGCAGCGAACCGAGGACGGAACCGACTACGTGTTCCGCGAAATCACGATTGCTCCGGGCGGGAGCACGGGTTGGCACTGGCACAACGGCAGGCTCTACGGCGTCATTAAACAAGGCACGCTCACCCACAACGGGGCCAACTGCGCCATCGACGGCGTCTACCCTGCGGGGGCAGGCGTGTTCGAACCCAGCGGACCCGACCGCGTACACATCGGCCGCAACAACGGCGACGTCCCGCTCGTGATGCAGATTCTGTACATCCTGCAGGCGGGCAGCCCGCTGTCGGAGGACGCGCCCGATCCCGGATGCGGCTTCAGCTAACGAGGTGCTGTTTGGACTTGTCGCCCTTCGGCAATCCGAGAGCCGCGTGGATCCGAATGTCCTGACGAGGGTTCATGACAGGCGAAAGGGAATTTTGACGTGCGTTGTGTGGTGACAGGCGCGACCGGGTACATCGGCGGGCGACTGGTACCTCGGCTGCTCGACCAGGGTCACGACGTCCGCGCGCTGGCACGCAAGCCCAGCAAGTTGTCGGCGATGCCGTGGCGTGACGACGTCGAGGTGGTGCGGGCGGACCTCAGCGATCCCGACTCACTGATCGCCGCCTTCGACGGAGCCGACGTCGTCTACTACCTCGTCCACTCGATGGGGTCCGCGAAGGACTTCGGCGCAGAGGAGGAGCGCGCGGCGCAGAACGTCGTCGCCGCTGCCCGGCGCGCCGGCGTCGGCAGGCTGATCTACCTCGGCGGACTGCACCCCGCGGACGCGGACCTCTCCCCGCACCTGCGCTCGCGTACCAAAGTCGGGGAGATCCTCCTGGCGTCCGAAATCCCGACGGTCGTGTTGCAGGCCGGAGTCGTCGTCGGCTCGGGCTCGGCGTCGTTCGAGATGGTCCGGCACCTGACCGACCGCCTTCCAGTGATGACCACCCCAAAGTGGGTTCACAATAAAATCCAGCCGATCTCCGTCCGCGACGTTCTCCACTACCTCGCGGCAGCCGCCACCGCCGACGTCGGCGAGTCGCGGACGTGGGACATCGGCGGCCCGGACGTACTCGAGTACGGCGAGATGATGCAGATCTATGCCGACGAGGCGGGACTGCACAGGCGGACGATCATCGTGCTTCCACTGCTGACTCCCACGATCGCCAGTTGGTGGGTCGGGCTTGTGACGCCGATACCGTCGGGGCTCGCCCGCCCTCTTGTGGAGTCTCTGCATTGCGATGCGGTGATGGCCAACCACGATGTCGATGCGGTGATTCCACCGCCGGCCGACGGGCTCGTCAGCTACCGGGAATCCGTTTCGATGGCGCTCCGTGAACTCGCCGAGGGGTCAGTCGAGGCGTCGTGGTCGACGCAGCCGTCAGAGGCTACGCCCGCCGATCCGGATTGGGCAGGTCCGATCAATTACACACTCAAGCGTTCGGGGTGGACCCCCGTCAGCGAAGACGAACTCTGGAAGGTGATCGAAAGTAGCACCGCACAACAGCATTGGCGTGTGGCGCTTCGTGAGCCGGGCGGACTCCTGCGGATGCGCAGTGAGAGCTGGGCCGGGGTCTCATGGCTCCAGATGCGGGTTGCCGGGGTGGCCGGTGGGGGCAGTGCTTACCACCAGCTAATGACCTTCTACCCCAAAGGGATTCCAGGTCAGATCTACTGGCGTGCCGGTCTGCGTCGGTACCGCAAGAGATTTCGAGAACTGTTCCGCGACGTGATGGATCGCGCCAGGTGATCATGCCAGCGCGTCGAGCCGCCAGATCTGCAGCGGTTCGGCCCGCGTCTTGAGGGTCACCTCGCCCAGAGAGACGACGTGGGCACCAGGCAGTGACCGGTACGTCGCGTCGCTGATCGCGACTGATCCCACCGCGGCCAGCGACTCGATGTGGGCGGCGACGTTGACCGTGTCACCGAGCACTGTGTAGGCGCGTTCGCGCCCGTCACCCACGACGCCGGCGATTGCCGAACCGGTGTTCACGCCGACACGGAACCTCGGCCATCGCGGATGCCGGGCAGCCACCTGCCGCGCGGCCTCTTGGAACGCGAGCGCCGCGTGCGCGGCTCTGGCGGCGTGGTCGGGTTGGTCGACTGACACGTTGAACGTCACCATCACCGCATCTCCGATGAACCTGTCGATGCGGCCACCCGAAGCCCGCACGCTCGGGAGTACAGCTTCGAAGTATGTGTTGAGCATTGTCCGCACCCCATCGGGCGAGTTCTCCTCAGAGAACCTGGTGAATCCCTGCAGATCAGCGAAAAGCACTGTGACATCCCGTGTTCCGGCCGCGACATCTGCCAGGTACATGTCGCTGAAACGCTCGTCGATGGGCATGCGCGCCGCCGCGCGCGCAATGGCGGCGAACGCTGACACCATCAGGATGTGCCACAGCCACCACGAGGCACGCCAATTCTGGGTGATCGCCACCGCGACCGCCGCTTCGGCCAGCAGCACCCAGGCCGCCGCGACGGCCATCAGCAGGATGGCCCGGCGACTGCGGGCGATCACCAAATAGCGCCAGCCCGCGACCGCGAACGCCAGCGCCGTCGGCACACCGAGGGCAATCATGAACGGTGAACCCGATTCCACGGGAGCCGGGTTGTCGAGGGGCGGGATCTCCAGTAGCGACCAAGCCGCCCAGAGGACAACGACTACCAGCAACCCGACGCGCATCGCGGTGCTGCGTGCAATGACCCAACGCGCCCGCGCGCCTTCCAGCCGCACCGCTGACCACAACGCATAGCCGGCCGCGATCGCCAGCCCGATCGGCACCGCGACGATGAAACCGGCGTTGGGGTGGGATATCAGGACACGCGGCGTCGCGAGTGCGTGCAGTCCGAGAAACGCCGCCGATGCAACGAATGACATGGACACCAGCAGCAAGCGTGCGTCCGAACGCCGACACGCCGAGGTGCCGACCGACCATCCCAGCACGGCAGCCAAGACGGCGGCGCCCATCACGATCCAAAAGTGAGACGGATGGTGTTGCCAATGCCCATCGATCGAGGGCCGGGAAAGCAGGACGACAAAACCGACGACCGGCGTGGCCAGAGCCACCCAGGAGGCTACGAGATATTGGCGCGGCATGATGACGCGCGAAAGCTTACGGCCTTCGCAGCGCGGAGACGTTGTCGTTGTCGGACTGCACGGTCACGCCGCTGCGTGCTGCGTTGGCCAGCATCTGCTCGATCACGTTCTTGCCCAACACCGATTCGCTTGGCAGCTCGATCGGATAGTTGCCGTCGAAACACGCGCAGCACAGTCGTGACGCAGGCTGATCGGTGGAGGCGATCATGCCGTGCAGTGAGACGTACCCCAGCGTGTCGGCGCCGATCGCGTGCTTGACCGCGGCGACCAAGTCTTCCTCGTTGTCTACCGCGTTGGCGATCAGCTCGGCAGGCGTCGCGAAATCGATGCCGTAGAAGCATGGCCACTTAACCGGGGGCGAGGCGATCCGCACATGCACCTCGACTGCACCCGCCTCGCGCAGCATCCGCACCAGCGCGCGCTGCGTATTGCCCCGCACGATCGAATCGTCGACGACGACGAGCCTTTTGCCGCGGATCACCTCACGAAGAGGGTTGAGCTTCAGCCGAATACCGAGCTGTCGGATGGTCTGCGAGGGTTGGATGAAGGTGCGGCCGACGTAGGCGTTCTTCGTCAGGCCCTGGCCGAACGGAATTCCCGATTCCTGCGCGTAACCCACCGCGGCCGGCGTGCCGGATTCGGGAACACCGATGACGAGGTCGGCGTCGACCGGGTGCTCGCGGGCAAGAGCTCTGCCGATGTCGACGCGGGTCTTGTGTACGGATCGGCCGCCGATCGTGCTGTCGGGACGGGCCAGGTAGACGTACTCGAAGATGCAGCCCTTGGGCGTGGGGTTGGCGAACCGCGACGACCGCACACCGTCGGCGTCGATGGCCAGGAGCTCACCGGGCTCGATATCCCGGACGAACGACGCGCCGACGATGTCGAGTGCGGCGGTTTCGGATGCCACCACCCAGCCGCGGTCCAGCCTGCCCAGCGAGAGCGGCCGCACACCGTGCGGATCGCGGGCCGCGTACAGCGTGTTCTCGTCCATGAAAGTCAGGCAGAACGCGCCGCGGACCGTGGGCAGCAACTCGAGGGCGGACTGCTCCAGGGTGGTGTCGGCGGCTCCGTGCGCCAGCAGTGCACCGAGGATGTCGGAGTCGGTGGTCGCACTGACCGCGCCGCGGGTGTTGATGAGCCCCAGCTCGCGGGCCTTTTTCATCAGCTCGGTGGTGTTGACCAGGTTGCCGTTGTGGCCGAGTGCGACGCCGGTGCCTGCGGCTGTGTTGCGGAAGACCGGTTGGGCGTTCTCCCACGTCGTCGACCCCGACGTGGAGTAGCGGCAGTGCCCGATGGCCACGTGGCCTTCCATCGCCGCCAGTGTCTGCTCCTCGAAAACCTGGCTGACCAGGCCGAGGTCCTTGAACACCAGCACCTGTGAGCCGTCAGCGACGGCGATTCCCGCCGCTTCCTGGCCGCGGTGTTGCAGTGCGTAGAGCCCGTAGTAGGTGAGCTTGGCGACTTCCTCACCCGGTGCCCACACGCCGAACACGCCACATTCTTCGCGAGGGTCATTGTCGAGCGACTCAGGATCTGTTCGCTGATCGGTCACGATATGGCTGCTCCCAAAGGGGTTCGGTGACAACACAGAGTCTACGGTCATCGTGGTCCAGTAACGAAAACGGCGCACGTGCGCCGCGCCACGTTCAACCCGAATTTTCTTGGTTTCATTTCTCACCGGTCGCGGCAGTCCCACCGGTCACGCTCCTCCCGCCGAAGCTCCCGCGGGCAAGTCTCAGTTGAGCGGGACGACCGGTAGATGCGACGCGATCTCGGCCGCGCGGGCGCCGGACAGTTGCAGCATCCCTGAGGCGCCGGCCTCGGGCACCGAGAGCAGGCCGGTGGCCAACAGCAGCCAGGTCCGCGGACCGGCCTCGACGACGTTGGGCGGGGTCCCGCGCCGATGGTGGGGTCCCGCGATGCATTGCACCGCCACGAACGGCGGAATCCTCACTTCGACGCTTGCGCCCGGTGCCGACGCGGCCAACGTGCGGGCGGTCAGCCGCACAGCGGCGGCCAGTTCCTCGCGCGATGGCGCCGGCCGCGTGTCGTCGCGCAGCCATTCGGCAACGGCCAGAACCGCGGCGCGGGTCTGCACGGGGTCGGCGGAGTGTCGAGCGGGCATGCCCGGCGATCGTAGCGCGACGTTGACATCAACCGAACTTGAGGTCTTAGCGTGTTTTCATGATCTTCAAACCACACGAGATCGCGTATCTGCGCGACGTTGCGCTCGGACGGTTGGCGACGATCCAGCGCAGCGGCACTCCTCAGGTCAGCCCGGTCGGCTTCACCTACAACGACGAGCTCCAAACCATCGACATCAGCGGTTATCGCATGTCGCAGAGTCAGAAGTACCGCAACATCGCCGTCAACAACAAGGTCGCATTCGTCGTCGACGACATCGCTTCGCGAGATCCCTGGCGGGTTCGCTGCCTCGAGATCCGCGGGATCGCCGAGCAGGCCGCGGTCGGTGTCGGGCGAGTCGCAGCGGGGGGCGACGAGCTCGACGCCGCGATCATCCGCATCAGGCCACAGCGGGTGATCAGCTTCGGGATCGATGACACCGACACCGAACCGCACAAGCTGGTCGCCGACACCCGCAACGTCTGACGCTCAGCCGGGTAGGCCGAAAAGCTTGATGACGCCGTGATCGCGCCCTGCGGTGTACCCACCGTCGACCGCGATCGCCTGGCCGGTGACGAATGACGCGTCAGCAGAGAGCAGGAACGCCGCCACGGCGGCGATCTCGTCGGGTCGGCCTCGGCGCTGCAGCGCGTGTTCCTCGGTGATGGACCGCAGCGGGCCCTCCATGCCCTCGAGGCCCATGACGCTCTGGAGCATCGGGGTGTCGACGAAGCCGGGACAGATGGCGTTGGCCCGAATACCGCTCGGGCCGTAGTCGAGCGCAATGTTCTTGGTGAGCAACACAACTCCGCCCTTCGACGCGTTGTAGACGCTGCCGCCCGCCGTGCCTTCGATGCCCTCGATGCTCGCGAGGGTGACGATCGAGCCTCGCTCACCGTCAACGCGTGACTGCTGGATCATCCGGGCCAGCGACGCCTTGGCCACGAGGAACGTGCCGGTGAGGTTGATGGCGATCACGCGCTCCCACTCGGAACGATCGAGCATGTGTACCGGTCCGCCGCCCGCGACGCCTGCCGCGTGCACGACCCCGTCGAGTCTGTCCGGCACGGCGGCGAAGACGGAGCCGACGGCTGCTTCGTCCGTGATGTCGGCCGTCACGAACGTGAACCCCGCTCCGAGGTCGTCGGGCGGCGGGTGCAGGTCGGCCCCCACCACGGTGCCTCCGTCTTCCAACAACCGGCGCGCCGTGGCCAGGCCGATACCGGACGCCGCCCCAGTGACAACGAGGGTGCGGGAACGTAACCGGTCAGTGCCCATGGACACCACCTCTCCTCGACTGCACGGCCAGCGCCGCGGCAGCTCCCGCTTCGTTGACCGCCAGATGCGCCAGCATCGCTGCGGTGACGCTGCCCGACCGCTCGGCGAGCAACGCGAACACCCAGCCTGCAGCACCCGTCACCAAAACGGTGCCGATTACCGGCTCGCCGGTGGCGCGAGCATCGGCGATGTGTGACAACCCGAAGGCGGCGGCCTGCACCAACCGCCCCTGCCTGCGGCCGAATCCCGCGGCGGCCAGCGTCGCCAGTGCACCCCGGTAGGCGATCTCCTCGGACCAGACAGTGCCCACCGGGATCTGGAACACCAACCACGCGACGGGGGCCGCCGGTGGCGTCCGCTCTGCCATCGCCCGGCGCACCGAGGGCAGCGCAGTACTGCCGGCCACGCCCAGCACCACCGTTGCCCCAGCCGCCGCACCCATTCGAAGTCCCGTCCACAACGCGGGCGGCCGTAAACCCAACGGCGCCTCGGTGAGCACCGCAAGTCCCGTGGCCAGCGCCGCCTGGATCACGGGGCCTCGACGAACCGGCAGCAGACTCCACGCGACAAGTCCAGCCGCCAGGCTCAGCGCTTGTGATCTCCGAATCATCGTGGCGAACATCAGAACTCGGGGCCGCCGACGCTCTCCCATCTCTCCAGCCAACGGCGTGTGCGGTCGGTGTCCTGTGGCGTCCAACCGTCGGCCGGGGTAACGGCCACCCAACCGTCGAGCACCGTGTTGCCGTAGTTGTGGCCGTGTCCACCGGGCACGCCCGCGGCGTTGGTCATGTCGAACGCGACTTGAAAGAACGTGACGATCGGGTACCAGCGCATCGTTGCGGTGCGATCACGGCCCGGTGGTTCCTTCAGCCAGGCGGGCTGGTCGAACAGCAGACTGGGCGACCACCACACGATGGGGTCGGATGCGTGCTGCAGGAACAACACTCGAGTTCCCCGCCACGCCGGCGCGGCGATTCCCGCGATGTCGTAGCCGAGGGAGAATCGCACCGTGCGTCCGTTGTCATAACGTGGCTCGATCTCCGGGGTACCCGGATCCCGGCGTGCGGTCAGCGCGCTCCACAGCGGACTCGAATTCGGCGGACCCACCCACAACACCGACGAGAATCCCATGTCCTCGATGCCGTGGATGAAGTCGAAGGCACCTTGTCCGGCCATCGAGCCGAGGCTCTCGCCGTACAGGACGAGCTTCGGCCGCTGATCCGGCGGCAGCTTCACCCAGACGTCGTGCACCGCGTCGATCAAGTGCTTGCCAGACAACATCGACCGCTTCTTGTCGGCGATGAACGAGATCCAGCTCGGCAGATAGGAATACTGCAATGCCACCATTGCGGTGTCCCCGTTGTACATCGCCTCGATTGACCGTGCCGCGACCGGGTCAACCCAGCCGGTGCCCGTCGTCGGCACCACCACCAGAACTTTCCGGCTGAGCGCACCCGTGCGTGCCATTTCCCTGGAAATGATGTCCGTGCGAGCCTCGTCGTTTTCGGCAGTCGCCAACCCGGCGTAGATGCGGATCGGCTCTTTGGCCGGCCGGCCGTTGAGTGCGGTCAGCTCGTCGGCGTGCGGTCCGGTCGCGACGAAGATGCGGCCCTGGTAACCGAGGGATTCCCATGGTGCCGAAGACTCTGGGCTACCTGATCTTTCAGGCTGAGTGGGCTGCTGGATACCGTCGCGGGTGCTGAGGTTCTGCGGTTGGAAAATGGCGCTGGCACCGGAGATGAAGCCGCGGACCAGAACGCCGTTGACTAGCAGGATGATCAACGCCACGACGATTGCGGAGCCGATGAACAGCGCGACCTCCTCATGCACGTGCCACCGCCGGATGAAGTACCGGGCGATCGTCTTGGCCGCGTCAAGCATCACTCGCGCGACACCGACGAGGACGCCGCCCGACAGAAGTGCCACCAACAGCGTGCGCATCCAGCCCACCGTCGACGGACCTTCCATGCCCATCAAGTCCGACACCTGACGTTGCCAGGCGGCCGACGGGATCACCACCAGAACGCTGGCCGTCAACGAGCCTACCACCGTTACGACCTTGAGCCAGTACGACACTCGGCGTCCGGGCCACCAGTGTCGTCGATGCAGGAACCGCCGCGCGTGCTTGCCGATCACCGCTCCGATGCCGTAACCGATCGAAGCGCAGATGCCGCCGATCACTCCTTGGAACATGTAATCGCGCGGAAGCAGCGACGGGGTCATCGACAGACAGAAGAACAGTGCGCCCGTGGCGACACCGATGAAGTTCAACCGGACCAGTCCCCACGCCCACGCGACCAGAGGGTGCCTGCGGTGCTGGGGCTTCTCGGGCTCGGCGGCGGCGGGACCCCTTTCCTCGACGGTGTCGACGGCCGCGTCTACATCCATCGCTAACCGAACAACGCCGGGAGCGCACCCTCGTAGGTGGTGCGCAGCTCGTCGAGGGTCACGGTGAAAAGTCCCTGCACATCAATCATTTCTGCAGCTTGGTCGACGACGCCGATCCGGACGACGGGAACTTCACGCGCCTCACACATCGCACGGAAACGGCGCTCCTCAGTCCGGGGTATCGCAACCAGAACACGTCCGGCTGACTCGGAGAACAGCGTGACGAAGGGATCGGAACCATCGGGAATGATTATGCGGCAACCGGTCTCACCGGCGAGCGCTGACTCCACCACCGCCTGGATCAGGCCACCCTCGGACAGATCGTGGGCGGCGGACACCAGACCGTCGCGCGAGGCGGCGGCCAGCACATCGGCGAGCAGTCGCTCCCGCTCGAGGTCGACGAGAGGCGGCCGGCCGCCCAGGTGATCGGCGGTCACCTGTGCCCAGACCGAACCGTCGAACTCGTCTCGCGTGTCGCCGAGCAGC